>JAFGWZ010000146.1 GCA_016936905.1 Deltaproteobacteria bacterium
ATATGCAGCAGGCTGCCCGGGTATCTGACTACACCGGTTTCTTCTATATTGGAAAACTGATTGAATTCAATCCGACGAAAAAACTCTTTACGCAGCCGGACGTTAAGCAAACTGAAGAATATATTACCGGACGCTTCGGGTAATCAGGGGGGTGAAAATGGAAGAAAAAGCTCATACCAGCAGTGTGTATGATAAAGCTCTTCACAGTATAAAGGAGAATCTTCTATACGCGGGGGGGCTTGCGGAGCAGGCGATACAGAAAGCCATGACCTCGCTCCTTGAACGGGACTCTGACATCGCGAAGAGTGTAGTTGCCTCTGACATACAGATTGACAGGCTTGATGAAGAAATCGAGCGTAAATGTCTCGACGTCATCGCCCTGCGACAACCGGTCGCGAAGGACTTGCGGTTTATCGCCACAGCCATCAAGATCAATGCCCATCTGGAAAGAATAGGAGATATGGCGGCAAACATCGCGGGAAAGGCGATCGTCCTGAATGAAGAACCTCAGCTCAAGCCGTACATCGATCTGCCCCGCATGTCTGAAACGGCCCAGCAGATGATTAAGAACAGCCTTGACGCCCTGGTGAGGGAAGACTGTGATTTGGCCGAAGAGGTCATCAAGGCTGATGAAGTCGTCGACAGTTTGAACGATCAGATCTTCAGGGAACTTCTCACCTTCATGATGGAAGATCCACGGACGATACACCGGGCCATTTTGATTATGCAAATCTCGAAAAATCTGGAGAGGATTTCCGATCACGCGACGAGTATCGCCGTGATGGTCATTTATCTCGTCACCGGCCGAAACGTTCGGCACAGAGACAAAATGGAAAAAGCAAAGTAATCTACAGGATCGTTTGTAACCTAACACCGAAGGTATAATTCATGAAAGGCAATCTCTTTTACAAGATTTTCGGAACATACATTATCATTATCCTGCTGGCGGTGGCTATCGTCGGGTTTCAGGTGACCGGTCAGATAAAGGCGAGGCAGATGGCCAAAATAGAATCTGATCTCATAACTTATACGGGAATGATCGATCAGCTCTGTACCAGGGCGGAGGTCGAGGCAAAACTGGCAAGCATTGCAAAACTTGCCGACGCGCGGATAACCCTTATTGACAGGGAAGGAAATGTGCTTGCTGATTCTGAAGCGCCGGCGTCTGAAATGGACAATCATCTCAACCGAACTGAAATACAGGAAGCGAGGGTAAAAGGTAAAGGGACGGCAATCCGTTACAGTCATACTATCGGCATCGATACCCTGTATGTTGCCGTACCGATGATGAAGGATTCTCAGATTACGGGATATGTAAGACTGGCACGACCCCTCCATGAGATTAAAAAAAGCTTGGCCGCGTTTAACATCTTAATTTTTCAGTCGTTTGCTCTTGTCGGCGTGGTTTCCTTTATCATCGCTTTTATTTTTTCGTCCCGGCTGGTGTCACCCATCCAGGAAATGGAACAGTTCACGAGAAAATTGAGAGATGGGGACATGTCGGGAATGCTTCTCATAGACTCAAGCGACGAGATGGGCCGTCTCGCCCGCAATATCAATTATAT
The DNA here is from genome assembly GCA_016936905.1 of Deltaproteobacteria bacterium. Classification (GTDB taxonomy): domain Bacteria; phylum Desulfobacterota; class Syntrophia; order Syntrophales; family UBA6807; genus DSDU01. The sequence continues at coordinate 1,566 of JAFGWZ010000146.1, forward strand.
CGTGACAGAACTGCAGGAAAAGGTTCGTTTGGCTGATGAAGAAAGAGGAAAACTGGAAGCCGCGTTCGCCAGCATGACCGACGGTGTGCTGGTTCTCGATAATCAAGGACGGATCGAGGCATTGAATAATTCATTCAAGTCCCTGTTCAAGACCCGGCGACGTGATATCGTCGGGCGGACCCCCCTTGAAGCGTTCAGAAATATCGAACTGGAAAAAGCTATCGATCGGTTTAAAGCAACAGGGCTGCCGGTGGCTGAAGAGATAATGTTGGGAGGCGCGCCGGACATGATCCTCGATGTGTCAATTTCATCGATTCACGGATTGCCGAAGGGCGAAGAAAAAATGATGATCGTCTTTCATGACGTGACCCGCCTTAAAAAACTGGAAAAAATGAGAGTTGACTTTGTTGCCAACGTGACACATGAAATCAAAACGCCGCTCACGGCGATTCTTGGATTTATCGAGACTCTTCAGGAAGGGGCGATCGACGATAAAGATACGGCGCGTAAATTTCTTCAGACAATTCGAAGACACGCCGAACGGCTCAACAGGCTCGTCGATGATCTTCTGTTTATATCAAATATTGAATTAGGCGAAACCCGCCTGTTCTTTGAAAGTGTGGCCCTCGGAGGGATCATGGAAAGCGTGCTTTCCATGATCGATCAGAGAGTACGGGAGAAAGGGCTCGTTCTGACCAAGGATATCCCCGACGATTTGCCTCCCCTTCGGGCCGACAGAGACAGGCTTAACCAGATATTATTGAATATTCTTGACAACGCGGTTAAATTTACCCCTGAGAAAGAGAAAATCTCCGTCACGGCCCGGCTGCATGACAATAAGAAACATGTTATTGTAACTATTGCCGATACAGGTATAGGAATACCAAAGAGTGAAATCTCCCGTTTGGGCGAGCGGTTTTACCGGGTCGACAAAACGAGATCCAGGGAACTGGGCGGGACCGGTCTGGGGCTGTCGATTGTCAAGCACCTCATGAAAGCGCATGGCGGCGAAATAGGTATTGAAAGCAGGCTTGGTGGAGGAACGACAGTGTCGCTGTCGTTCCCTGTTTACATATCGATGGAAGAATAGCCAGCAGAATCTCCCCGGGGAGATTCTGAGACTATCTGACAAGGGTGGAAAAGATGCCGGACAGAATACTGGTGGTGGATGATGAAAAGGATCTGGTGGAACTTATTTCCTATAATCTCGAAAAAGAGGGGTACGGCGTCCTGAAAGCCTATAACGGTGAAGCCGCCTTGAACATTATCCGGTCACAGAAACCTGATATGGTCATCCTTGATCTGATGCTTCCCGGGATCAAGGGGATGGATGTGTGCAAAGTAATTCGGAATGATCCCCTCACAGCCGGTCTGCCCGTCATCATGGTTACCGCCAAAGGTGAAGAGGTCGACAAAATTCTGGGACTCGAGATAGGAGCGGATGATTATATTACCAAGCCTTTCAGTGTTCGTGAACTCCTTGCCCGGGTAAAAGCCATTTTACGTCGATTCAAGATGGTTCATGATACGGAACAGGAAGAATTATTTGAATATAAAGGACTGCAAATTAATTTTGCGTCTCATACCGTTCGAATCAACGACGAGAATGTCAATCTGAGCCCAACAGAGTTCAAAATTCTCCAATTTCTCTCACGGCGTCCCGGGAGAGTCTACACCCGGGACCAGATCCTGGACCATGTCTGGGGTGATGCGGCCTTCGTTGAGCCCCGGACGGTTGATGTCCATATCAGGCGCCTGCGGTCTCACATCGAGCCTGATGCGGCGAATCCTCGCTACATTCAGACAGTGCGTGGCGTCGGCTACAGATTTTCAAGTATTAATTCCGACTGACCGCGTTTCCTTCCCCCCGATGTCTCCCTAAATAGATCCAAGAAATTTTTAGCGAAAACATAACATTACTGTAACCAAAATGTCACCGCACCATGGTAATGGTTCTGTCGAGAACATTCAATCGAGAGATGGTGAATCATGGAAATTCCGGCTCACGACATCCGGGTCATGCCGCCGCTCATCAAGATCGAAAACGGTCGTCATGAGATCGGCGGGGCACGTTATCTGGCGCGTATCATGGAGATTCTAGATATTAATGGTAAATCAAGTGAAAAGGTGGTGGAATCGATGCCTTTTTCACTCAACGATACGACGGCAGGTTCTGAAAATGAGTTTCAGGTCGTTGTCGTGGGGGAAAAGAATGACGTTGATTTGCCACGCGCCATCGAGAATTCCACTTTTTATAAGAACCTACTCAAAAGAACAAAGTCAGGTGAAGCGCCAAAGAAAATCATAATGGAACTTGACCGGTATCTCAATGAGAACTCAAGCAGAGTATGGGAGAACAGCTGGGTTGACATACCGCGTTCCGTATTGAGCAGCGATGCGAACATGATTTTTGAAAGGGATCTCCTGTACGACAAGAGCAACCAATCAAGTCCCCGCCGCAGTGATGTCGATAAATTTATTTTTACAAAAAACGGTGAGGAATTCTTGAGAATTCCCGTCAGCTACCTTTTAAAGCTGGCACTGATTGATGCCGTAAGTTCACGTTCGGCCACACATCCTCTTGTCGCTTCAGCAGGGAAGGCCGCTGCGGAGCATTTTCTGAACGATAATACCTCGCCAGAAACATATTCGTTCATGCCGGTATTATTAAACCGGGATCGCGGGATGGGGCGGGGTTTGGCACGTGAAACAGCTCTTCGTTTTTTGTTGACGCAACTCATTATCCTCTATGCCAATGTTACCTTCCAGCTGAGTTCGCTTGGCCAGCGGGCCATAGTCTATTTCGCTCCCCATCCTCCAGTTCGCCAGAAAATACTCAATGAAATAATTCCCGATTCTTTTTATCGTATTCTTTTCATGAACCCCTGTCTTTCCGGGTGGGATCGTGGTGAGGAAAAGTATGACTACATGGGTCTGTGCCATAGGGTTCTATCACGTAGCCAGTTGAATGCGGTGATCAAACTCAAAGATGCCGGTATTGTCGTGAACAACCTGTTCGTGCTGCCAAGCATTTCCAATATCGGGCTCGCCAACAATGGTACTCACATCAGCCTGGGTAGCCGGAAACTCACCGGTTTACTCCGAGATACAAAATCCGGCTTCAGGGTAGCGGATGAGAAATATTTCGGCGATCTTGTCATCAAAATTTCGGAACATTTTCTTCCATTGTTCGTCGGTGCCTACAGCGCTGCTCCTTACCGGCTCGATTTTGCCGATTTTCATCCTGAACGTGCTCTCGGTTTCCTGCCACATGAGCTCGATTATACACATCTCAGGATGATATGGCGCCGCTGGAAGAAAAAAGCTCGGTTCAAGATTTTTGGTCAGCCCATAACGCCGTTCGGTCCCAAATGGTTCGACGCGACGATCAGCAAGCTTTTCGGTCTGCGCGGTGATTTTGTCCAGGATTTCAGACTGATTGATTATTTCGTGTCGCTTATGAGCACCGATGAGAGTCCGGCTCTCGACGGTACGTTGGGAAATGATTCGCGACTCCGACAGGATCTTGCCGACCTTGGTGTATTTGATCCCAAGATGACAATGTACCTCCTGTATAGAAACCGGCAATATGCATCTTCCGGTTTTTCAGGCTTCGAAGGGCGGCATTACAGCCTTTTTCACAGTATTATCGATGATATGGGGGAAGCCGTCAATCTACAGACGCTCATGACGGCACTTGCCTATAAATACTGTCTTCGGGGTGAAATAAGTCATGATCACATACCTGATGATCCGTCGGTGGAAAGTGAAAGGCGACAGATCTTCTTCGGCACAGCCATAGGTATTCCCACATTCTACGTTCGGAAGGATTCAGGAAACCAGTTTCTTGGGAAAATTATCGCGAGAACCGCAAGAAATCGTCATAGCCACCGGTATCCCGGATATATCCGTGTTCACAATTTGGAGTATAGAAAAGCTCTTATCAGAGTAATTAAAGAAGATGCAGCAGACCTGATCGACATACTGGGTCTTTCCGAGACTATCCGTGATCTCGAAGCACGTATACTCGATCCGGATAACTGTGCGGCAGCGAAAAAGATTGAGCACGATATCCTTCGTGCGATCGGAACAACATCTCCTCTAAAAGTATCGGGGTATGAATTCAACCGGTCGGCTGAAGAGTATTATCGAACGACCCTCCGCCGCCGACACATGGATGAGTCGATTACGGTGTTTGAAGAAGAACTGGCACTCCTCGATACATGTGCGACGATCTCCAATTCAGAAATCAAACAGGCCTTGCACGCAGTTCTTAATGGAAGGAGTGCCTCCGAATACTTCGACTCGGTGAAATCGGACCTTGTTCATGAGAAACTGCATTCCGAGGTATTGAGGAAGCTTATCAGTGTAATGCTGATTGCGATACATCGGAACCGGGAATTGTCGGTATCTTACATGGAGTAATACGGCACAATGAATAAACAACTGCATCAATATATTGAGCGGGAGACAGCAGAAGTCAGGACGGAGACGCTTTTTGGCGACAAAATCGTCAATTTTATTTATTCACATGTGCGAGAGGATGCGTCAGTACTCTTCAATGCACTCACGTCGGCCCGGATGTCGCGACTGCTCGGTTACGTCAATTATGACAGCATGACGATGGCGCGACTTGCCGGGGCAAAGCGGTTCATCGCGATATCAGGCGTGGATCTCGATGAGTGCGTCGATAAGCCAGGGTCTTTTAAAAGCCTGCGCGATGTGTTCGAACGGAAGATAAGATTCTGGGAAACTCGACCAATGCCGAATGACATTCATGCGGTGGTATCTCCGGCGGATGGTAAAATACTGGTGGGGTCCCTTTCCGAAACATCACAGCTTTTTCTGAAAGACAAATTCTTTGAGTACGAGGAACTGCTGGGAGAGACGGCAACAACGTGGCACAATGCTTTTTATGAAGGTAATTTTGCCATAGTGCGGTTAACGCCTGAGAAATATCATTACAATCACGTACCTGTCACCGGAACGGTGGTCGCCATATACGAACTGCCCGGTTCTTATCATCCGTGTAACCCGGCGGTGGTTCTAAGCATCGCGACACCCTGCTCAAAAAATAAACGAATCGTTACAATTATCGACACTGATGTCGAAGGCGGGACCGGCATCGGCCTGGTTGCGATGATCGAAATCGTGGCTCTCATGATAGGGGATATTGTCCAGTGTTACAGTACCGTTCGCTATGAGAATCCCGTTCCAGTATGCAAGG
>JAFGWZ010000147.1 GCA_016936905.1 Deltaproteobacteria bacterium
CAGCAGGGCAAGAGCGGCAGGAAACGGTTCTTCCACGTGCTCCCAGGCGCTGATATACGCCTCAACGAGGGCCGCGCAGCCGCTTTTCATGTCGGCCGCTCCCAGACCATAGACCGAATCGCCGTCTTCTCTCCATTCATAGTCATCCAGGTCATAGGCCGCCACGGTATCGACATGCCCCATCAGGACGACCTGAATGTCCCGGCCGGGCGGCATGACGATCAGATTATCCCTGCCGTCATCCACGTTCTGCACTTCGACGGGAAGCCCGTGCTTCTTCAGATAGCCGCGGAGATATCCGATGATTTCCTCTTCCTTTCCCGTGGGGCTGTAGATATCGATAAGATGGCGAAGCAATGTTTTCAGCCGCTGGGGCCGGATGGAAGCCTCGTCATTTGTCTCAGTTTTTGTGGTTTTTTCCATTTCCATTCTTTTTCCTGAACTGCCTGAACGCCGCGGCAAGGTTCAGCGACAGGTACAGATGTTCCTCTGGATTTCCGAAACCGGTGGAGCGGAAGAAACGAAGGGCTTCGAGATTGTCCGCCTCCGTATCGACAATAAGCATTCTCACACCGCTTTCCAGCATCCGGTCCTTGAATTCTCTGAATAGTTTTGTCCCGATCCCGTACCGCCGGTAGTCCGGATCGACACCGAGCCACACCATGAGTCCATATTTCCATGCTGAACGGCGCTTGGTTACCGTCGTCCCCAGTATGAATCCGACAATCGTTTCATCCGCCTCCGCCACCAGGCAGAATTCCGACTCATCTTGAAAGAAACTGGTCACTTCATATTCGTCCCAGGTGCGATAGAGGTTCGGAACCTCCCGCGCTCTGAACAACTCTTCGCCAAGATGAAACACCGTGGCGATGTCTTCGATTTCCATGTCCCGGATTTCAATAACAGGCTTCCCGGGCTTCCCGGGCGATTCGTCACTTTCCTCTTTCATCTGTTTTTCTCACCTCTACGGTCGTAGTCAATCATTTTTTATATCACATTTATTTTTGTATTTCTAACCGTCTTTCTCCATTTTCCCGGCTCGTTGTCAACCGCCGCGCCTGCGAGGCGGTTTTCCCCGCGCGGTCATTAATATAAAACCCCTGTGATGACTGTCAAGCCTCAGCGGGATCTGCCGCGTATGCCCGCCAGTACATCACACTTTGGAGAAGAATTTAAAATAATTGTAGAATTTTTGAGTGAATTATTATAAACGTATTTAATTAATGAGTTATTACGTGCGGGAGTGTATGAGGTCTTATGAGATTCGACATTGCAAAAAGCGGTACAGGGTTAACCTACGAGATACGGAACATTGTAGGCGTCGCAAATAAGCTTCGTGACTACGGAGTCGAAATTACATGGAAAAACATCGGAGACCCCGTTGAAAAGGGAGAGAAAATCCCCCCGTGGATGAAAGAGGTTCTCATCGACCTCTTGAACGAAGACAAGTCGTATGCCTATTCTCCAACGAAAGGCATGAATGAAACGCGGGAGTTTCTCGCCGGTGAAGTCAACAAACGGGGCGGGGTACAGATTACGAAAGAGGATATTATCTTCTTCAATGGCCTCGGTGACGCGATCGCCAGGGCATACAGCTCCATTCGGGTTGACGCGCGGATCATCATGCCGGAACCGACCTATTCAACTCACCTCCTCGCTGAAGTCCATCATGCCTCGTTTCCGCCGAACACGTATCGCATGAACCCTTACCGGGACTGGCATCCCGATCTGGTTGAACTCGAACGAAAGGTGAAAAGCCACGGAACGATCGTCGGCATCCTCGTTATCAACCCTGACAACCCAACCGGCCATGTCTACCCGGAAAAGACACTCAATGAGATTGTGAGAATCGCCAAGGAATATGACCTGTTCCTCATCTTTGACGAAATATATACCAATATCATCTATAACGGCAAGACGACTCTCCCCCTCTCCGACATCATCGGCGATGTTCCGGGAATGAGCATGAAGGGCATATCGAAGGAATTCCCCTGGCCCGGGGCCCGGTGCGGGTGGATCGAGGTCTACAACGCCGACAAGGATGAAAGCTTCGCCCGATACGTGAACGCGATCCTTCATCAGAAAATGGCGGAAGTCTGTTCGACCACTTTGCCGCAGATTGCCATTCCACATCTCATGACACACCCGGAATATCAGAAATACCTGAATGAACGGATCAGGCACTACGAGCGGCTTTCGAACATCGCCTACAACGTACTGAAGGATGTTCCTTACATCGTCGTCAACAGGACGAACGGCGCGTTTTATATGACTGTCGTGTTCAACGAGGCGATTCTCAACTACAGGCAGTCTCTGAACATCGAGAATGCGGACGTGAGGGTATTCATTGAAAAAATCGTCGATTCGAAGGTAGAGCGGGATATGCGTTTTGTCTACTACCTGCTGGGCGCAACCGGCATCTGTGTCGTTCCGCTGACGTCATTCTTCACGTCGATCCCCGGATTCAGAATCACGCTCCTCGAAAGGGACGAGAAGAAGTTCGAAAGCACGATACGGATCATCGCCGAAAAGATCGTCGAGTACGTCGAGTCGTCGAAATAGCCTTTATACGGAAAACCGAACCGGATAAACAAAAAGAACCACGGGATCAACATTACCTCTGATGCCCGTGGTTCTTCACAATGTTACCGGGCCTTTTTCACGAGCCTTTCCGCCACCCTCACAGCCTCCACACCGTCCCGGGCGTAGTGTGCGCCGATTTCTTCAGCGTATGACTCGGTTACGACGGCACCGCCGATCATAAAGTGACTTTCCAGCTTTTCACGGCGGGCCGCCATGACAACGTCCCTCATCGTCACCATGGTGGTGGTCATCAGCGCCGACAGGGCGATAATGTCGGGCCGCAGCTTTTTCGCCTCCTCTATAACGCGATTCGTCGCGACGTCCTTGCCGAGATCAACCACATTAAATCCCTGGTTACCGAGCATGAGCGCTACAATATTCTTTCCGATGTCGTGAATGTCTCCCTGGACGGAGGCGATCAGTATTGTCGCCGGATTCTCCCTGGATGAACCTTCCTCGTGGAGATACAGCTCAAGTAGGGCCATGCCGATTTTCATCGTCTCGGCGCTGGCGATCAACTGGGGGAGAAAGTATGCCTTTCTGTCAAACAGAACTCCGACCTCGGTTATGGCGGGGATCATCACGTCATGAACGAGCCGCCGCGCGTCCACGCCGGATGACAGAGCCGCCGCCAGTCTTTCTCCGATTCCCTCTCGATTTCCGTCCATAACGGCCTGCCTGATATCATCTTC
>JAFGWZ010000018.1 GCA_016936905.1 Deltaproteobacteria bacterium
CGTCGTGCCCGACGTGTATATCAAACCGGCGATATCGTCAGAATGGGGCCGCACCGAGGGAACGGACCGGCTCTGACCCATTCGTTCCAGTTCCTTCATGGTATTCTCACCGGTTCCCTCTATGAGAAAAATCCTTTCAAGCGTCGGTATGGTCTCCGTAAAGCCTTTCACTCGCTCATAGATCTCTGGTTTTGATACAAAAAGTACCTTGATCGCACTGTCCCTTATGATATATTCCCATATCTTCTCCAGTTCGGCCTCGTACATGGGAACGAAACGCCCTCCCCTGCCGTAGGTGGCAAAGGCTGCTACCGCCCACTCGACACGATTATTGGCAATAATCCCCACCGCATCGTCCTTTTCAACACCGAGTTGAGCCAGACCGCTCCGCAGGTCGTCCACCCGTTTTGCAACCTCTTTATAAGTAACCCATTCGTAGACCCCCTGTGAATTTTTTGTACCGAAAAGGGGTCTATCGCCGAATAGTGAAACGCTGTTCTCAAGAAATTCCACCAGATTATCCGATTCTTCCCGTTGATACATATCTTCCTCCTTGTTGTCCCGCATCGATTTACCGATCCGGTGACAAACTCAACAAAATTATTGACCACTATTACCCAAAATGACAAAAAGATCAAATCATTTGACAAGAAGACCACGCGGTCACAATAGATGTTGCTGTTCTTCACTGTTTCAGCTACAACAAAACAGCGGAATCGAATCAGGAGCCCCCTCGTTCACTCGGCACCAATGATGGACGGAGACTGACGGCTCCATACCAAACGTGCCTGTTGTACATACCTCAGTTCTAAGACAGATGGAGAAGATCGTACACCATATACCAAGCGATAAAGCACGGCGCACCGCCGCTTTAAGAACGGCATGGGACATCTGTACATTCGCATCCCTGATCGGTTTTCTCACCTGGCTCATGATTCGCGGCACAGACCGCCTTGGCTACAACTGGCAGTGGTACCGAATCCCCCGGTACATTTTCTCATTTGACCAGGGCAGCCTCGTGGCCGGTCCCCTTGCTCAGGGGTTGCTGTTGACGCTGAAAATAACCGCGGTGAGCCTGGTCCTGGCATTCTGCTTCGGTATTCTTACCGCCGTATTCAGGCTGTCACGATCGTTCGTCGCCCGTGTAGCGGCGCGGGGATACCTGGAGTTCATCAGAAACACCCCGCTGCTCGTGCAGATCTTTTTTATCTACTTCGTCCTCGGTCCTGTACTTGATATCGGCAGATTTACTTCAGCGGTTCTGGCCTTGAGCCTTTTTGAAGGGGCGTACGCGTCGGAGATTTTCCGCGCAGGGATCGTCTCCATCCACAAAGAGCAATGGGAGGCGGCATACAGCAGCGGCTTGAGCGCCCTCCAGACCTATCGATTTGTCATACTGCCACAGGCCGTCCGATGGATGCTCCCCCCCCTTACAAGCCAGGCCATATCGCTGGTTAAAGACTCGGCGCTCGTGAGTACCATCGCCATATATGACCTGACCATGCAGGGCCAGGCCATCATCGCCGAAACATTCTTAACGTTTGAGATCTGGTTTACCGTCGCCGCGATCTATTTTATGGTAACAGCGACTCTCTCATTGATTGTCAACCGTATGGAACACCGCTTTCGAATCCCGACGTAACTTCAGGACGTGAACAGGAAAAGGAGGAAACAAATGAATGTTAAATCCATAATGACATGGGTGGCGGTCATAACCGTCGTTATCGCGGCTATGAACATGACATCATGTGACAGTAACCCGCAACCGGAAGAGGTCAAGGAGAGCATGATTGAACAGGCATTGAAACGGGGTGTTCTGAAAGTCGGGATGTCAACGTTTGTCCCATGGGCGATGAAAGACAAAAAGGGGCGACTGATCGGGTTCGAGATCGACGTCGCGACGAGACTTGCCCATGACATGGGAGTGGATGTCGACTTCATTCCCACAAAATGGGCGGGCATCATCCCGGCCCTTCAAACGGGCAAGTTCGATGTCATCATCGGCGGTATGGGAATCAGGCCGGAACGAAACATCAAGGTCAATTTCAGTATTCCCTATGATACCACCGGGATGGACATCATCGCCCACCGGGAACTCGCAAAGGGATTCAACAGCCTCAAAGACTTCAATAAACCGGATGTTGTCATCGCCGCGCGCCTCGGATCGACCGCCGTGACCGCCGCGAAGAAATACATGCCGAATGCACAGCTCCGTTTGTTTGATGACGAATCACAGGCATACCAGGAACTGGTCAATGGGAACGCCCATGCTGTTGTAGGCAGCGCTCCACGGCCCGCGTATGAAGCATTGAAATATTCGGAGCGGCTTTTTCTGCCCCTCACAGGGACCTTTACGAGGGAACCTATAGGCTTTGCAGTCCGAAAGGGAGACCCCGATACGCTCAATTTTCTCGATAACTGGATCAGGGTCACCGAAGCGGAGGGGTGGCTGCAGGAACGGAAGCACTACTGGTTCGAAACACGGGAATGGGAACATCTTCTACAATAGAGATCGACGAGTGATGAGCAGATACAGGGAGCCTGCGTGAAAGAGGAAAAGATAAACATCACCGTCATCGACGTTCTGTTGCTGCTGACAGTGGCAGCCATCGGGGCCTTTCTTGCATACCGGGTCACTGCGGGTCTCCATTACAAATGGAACTGGCCCGCCATTCCCCAGTACCTTTTTCGCTACGACACCGATTCGATGAGGCTGGTACCGAATGTGCTTATGGACGGTCTTCTCATGACTGTCCGCCTGAGCATCTGGGGAACGGTGATCGCGACGGCTGTCGGCCTCTTCATGGGGCTTCTGCGGGTAAGCAGGGGCCTGTTCGGCCGGCTTGTGGGGCTCACCTATGTGGAATGCGTCAGAAACATACCTCCGTTGGTGCTCATCTTCATATTTTATTACTTTATCAGCGACCAGATTTTTGCTCTCGTCGATATCGATTTGGTGATGAACAGCCAGCCTGAGTGGTGTCGCAGCCTTTTCGAATTGTTCTGCGCCCCCGTACCTCAATGTTCGGCATTCATGTCGGCGGTCATAACCCTGGCAATCCTTGAAGGCGCTTATATAACGGAGATTATCAGGGCGGGCATTCAATCCATAGAAAAAGGGCAGTTCGAAGCATCAAGCGCGCTCGGGCTTTCACGATGGCAGACCATGCGCCATATTATCCTGCCCCAGGCAATCAAGATCATCCTGCCGCCACTGGCGGGACAATTTATTTCGACGATCAAAGATTCGGCCATTGTGTCGGTCATTTCCATTCAGGAGCTGACCTTCCAGGGGATGGAATTGATGTCGGCGACCTACCTCACCTTCGAATGCTGGATCACCATAACCGTTCTATACCTCGTGCTCACCGGTTTCCTGTCGCTCGGAGTAAGCCACCTCGAAACCCGCATGAAGCGCAACGAAATATGATTTCCTGTGCACCATAAAGAAGGTTAAGGGCGAAAGGCAATCTCAGGCTCAAGGCGAAGGGCCAAAGGCTAAAGGGAAAAACTGAATATGCCGCATCGAAGAAAAGTATCCGCCGGGTCTTGTCTCGCCGGCGATTTTGGCTTATATTGCTACATTAACAGAGGAGACTGCCGGCTCCTATCTCCGATGGCCACTCTTTCCCGTTACGGTTCATTGACGAAACGTCCGCCGACTCACCCATGATGCACCGCCGAAGATACCGGCGAGAAAACACACCGTACCTGCCCACGCAGGAGAAATGGAGGTTCAGATGAATCACAAGCTTGATGCCGCGCTTCCCCTTTTACAGGATGCAGACGTGGATGGTAAGATCGTCCTGCTCCGCGTCGACCATAACGTGGTCAAAAAAGGAATCATCCAGGACCCGTTCCGTATCGACCAGACGATCGGCACAATATTCAACATCGTCGAGCGGGGCGGCAGACCGATTATCATGACCCATGTGGGACGGCCGAGGGACAAAAGCGGAAACATCACCGTCGGCCAGTCAACAGCGATCGATCCCATAGCGGAATACCTGGAACGAAAACTTCATACCAGGGTCTTCTGTCCCTCCTTCAGACATGAAGGAAACGCCGGGATAAAAAGCATCGACACATCGATCAATCTTGCCATTAAGGATCTGAGAGAAAAGCGAATCGGCGCCATTTATCTCCCCAATAGCCGGTGGTTCGCCGGGGAGGAATCAGATTCAGACGACCGGCAGGCATTCGCGCTGCAACTGGCGGGACTCGCCGATGTCTTCGTCAACGATGCTTTCGGATCCTGGCAGCCCCACGCATCCACCTATGACATTACAAAGTACCTGCCTTCATTCGCCGGCTACCTTCTTCAGAAGGAAATACAGAATCTTACCCAGGTTCTCAACCCGGAGAGGCCGTTTATATCTGTCGTCGCAGGGGCAAAATACAACACGAAAATAGGGCCGCTCAACGAGATTTACCGCAAAGTCGACACCCTGATCCTCGGCGGCATTATTTACAATACCTATCTCGCCGCGAAATACGGCGTATCGATCAACGGTATCGAGCAGGAAGATGTGGAAGCGGCGAAAAATCTTGTGAAAATGGACAGAAAGCATCATAAGATTCTCGAGCTGCCCTTTTTCTATGAATCGGATACCATGGAAGGAAAGATCGAAGGGAAATACCGGATCAGGTCACTTGACGAGTTAAAGAAAGGAAGAAAATTCAACTATATCCTTGATATTGCCGGCAAGTCATTTGATGATCCGATAATATCGACAACGCTGAACTCCGCAAAGACCATTTTCGTTAACGCGGTGATGGGGTATACCCCCTATTTCACAGAGGGTTCGGCAGCCCTTGACAGCCAGATCGATCACAACGTGGAGGCAAACAAGCTCTATGGTGGAGGCGATACCCTCCAGGAATTCAAGAACCTTTGCCCCGGTCTCTACCTTTCCACGCTGGATAACTCAAAATACTACTTCTTCACCGGCGGGGGAACGGTCCTCAAGGCCATCGAAGAAGGGACGCCCTATGGGCTCGATCCCGTTAAGGCGCTGATTGATAACGGCGGGAAG
>JAFGWZ010000148.1 GCA_016936905.1 Deltaproteobacteria bacterium
CACGAAACTTCACTCCTCCGTCCATCTTCGTCGTCGGGGACGTGGTAGCGCTACGGAAGGATCTTGACTGGTATGAAACAAAGCCCCTCTTTGGCAAGGGGATAGTCATCACACGTCCGAAGGAACAGGCCGGCGAGTTTGCCGCCCTTTTGAATGAACGAGGCGCCCGGGCCATCATGTTTCCAACCATCAGCATCGTTCCACCCGAGAGCTGCGATGACCTCGACCGGGCCGTCGATTCCATCGAGTCGTATGACTGGATCGTATTCACCAGCGCCAACGGGGTGAGGTTTTTCTTCGACCGGTTAAAGACACGGCGGCGGGATATACGCGACTTGCGGGGAATCCGGATCTGCACGATCGGGCCTGCCTCGGCATCGGTTATGGAAGGGTATGGATTGACCGTCGATATCATTCCCGGCGACTACATCTCCGAGGGTGTGGTCGATGCCTTTCGGGAGCACGATATGGACGGGAAGCGGGTACTTCTGCCCCGGGCTGAAACCGCCCGGGATGTCATTCCCGAAGGGCTTGCCGAAATGGGCGCCCGCGTCGACGTGGTGACGGCATACCGTACGGTGACATCAAAAGAAGATCCGGCGGAACTGTTTGATTTGATCGATCAGAATAAAGTCGATGTGATAACCTTTACAAGCCCGTCGACGGTGAGAGGTTTTGTCGAGATAGTGGGAAGGAAGAGAAAGCTTCCCCCGTCTGTAAGGATTGCCTGCATTGGGCCGGTGACGGCGAAGGCGGCGGAAAAGGCGGGATTTACCGTGGACATTATACACGGTCCGTATGTCATCGCAGGCCTTGTCGACGCCCTGGAAGAGGCGTTCAGGCGGGATTCGGGAATTGAGAAATAGGAATCAGCAAATAGGAAATGGGAAATGGTTGTACGAAATTCGTAAAACGGCAATTGGGAATTAGTAAATGGAAAATGGAAATCGGGGATTGGGGAATAGTAATTGGGAATTGGTTGTTGGGGGGCGGAAATCGTAAATCGCAAAACGTATAGCGTAAATCGGGAAACGGATATCGGCAATTGGGAATACGATTTTCGTTTTCCGTTATCCGATTTCCGACCTCGGAGAAAGGGTGTTTCATGATTGGAATTTCAAAATTATATTGCGGGGCTGTCGAGCCGTCGGATGTTCTCCGGTACGGCGCCGATTCGGGGAAGCTTCCTTCCCACCTGCTCCAGTTTTCAAAGGATAAACGGCCCGTGGTGGTCTGGAATATGACGAGGCGGTGCAACCTGAAATGCGTCCACTGCTACTCCAGCTCTCAGAACATAACCTACAGCGACGAACTGGACGGTGGCGAGGCGCGGGAGTTGCTCGCCGACCTCGCGGCGTTCGGATGCCCCGTCATCCTCTTTTCCGGCGGCGAACCGCTGATGCGGCGCGACCTGCCGGAGCTGCTCGAACTGGCTGTCGACAAGGGGATGAGGGCCGTCATATCGACGAACGGAACCCTCATTACGAAAGAAAAGGCGCGGACCTTCAGCAGGATCGGCCTTTCATACGTGGGAGTGAGCCTCGACGGCACCCGGGCAATCCATGACCGGTTCAGAGGTGTCAACGGCGCCTTCGATGCGGCGATGCGGGGTATCGCGAACTGCCAGGACGAGGGCATCAAGGTAGGCGTCCGTTTTACCATAACGGGGAAAAACGCACACGAAATACAGGCCATATTCGATCTCATCGAGAAAGAAAACGTACCTCGGGCATGTTTCTACCATCTTGTCTATTCGGGGCGTGGATCGGCCTTGGTTGAGGAAGACCTCTCCCACGAGGAGACGAGGAAGGTCGTTGACCTGATTCTCGACAGGACGCGGGACCTTTTTGACCGGGGGCTGGAAAAGGAGATCCTCACGGTGGACAACCACGCCGACGGCCCCTATCTGTACCTCCGGCTGCTTAGGGAAGACCCGGAGCGGGCGAAGGAAGTACTGAAGCTCCTCGAAATGAACGAGGGCAACAACTCGGGGCGGGGGATCGGCTGTGTGAGCTGGGACGGGGAAGTGCATGCCGATCAGTTCTGGAGGACCATCTCGTTTGGAAACGTGAGAAAACGGCCGTTCAGTGAGATCTGGCAGGATACATCAAATGAACTTATGGCGAAATTGAAGGATAAGAAGTCGTTCGTCACGGGACGGTGTGCCGAATGCCGGTGGCTCGATGTCTGCGGAGGAAACTTCAGGGCCCGGGCGGAAGCAGTGTACGATGACCTCTGGGCGCCCGATCCTGCATGTTATCTTACCGATGAGGAGATTGGGAAGGAATGACGTTTCGGGTTGCACGTTTCACGTTTCAAGTTTAGCGTTTCATGTTTCGGGTTATGATTATGGCAACGTTCAAACGATTTGAAGACATCGATGCGTGGCAGCAGGCTCGTGAACTGACGAGAGAAATATACAGAGTTACGGCTGATGGTATATTTTCGAGGGATTTAGCTTTGTGTAATCAGATCAGACGGGCGAGTATATCAATTATGTCTAACATAGCCGAGGGATATGAAAGAAGCGGGACCAATGAGTTCATTCATTTTTTATCGATTGCAAAAGGATCAACAGGGGAAATAAAAAGTCAATTATACATCGCCCTGGACCAGAATTATATTGATGAACAAAAACATGAACAGTTGTCCGGGCGGCTTTCACATATAGCAGGGATGATCAGCAATTCGATGAATTACTTGCGTCGGTCATCCATAAGAGGGACAAAATACAAAGCAGAAACGTAAACGTGAAACCTTAAACTTTAAATCTGCAACTTGAAACATGAAACTTTTACTTCGGAGGGCGTGCCATGCATTATCCCGAATACCGGCCGAGACGGCTGCGGCAGAATGAGAATTTCAGGAGGCTGATCAGGGAAACGACCCTGACGGTGAACGATCTTATCTATCCGCTGTTCGTTACCTACGGGAAGAACGTGAAGAAGCCGATCGCTTCCATGCCCGGCAATTTCCAGCTTTCCATCGATCATCTTGTCAAGGAAGTGAAGAAAACAAGGGACCTGGGCATCCCCGCCGTCATTCTCTTCGGCATTCCCGAGAAAAAAGATGAAGTGGCGTCGGGTGCGCTCGGGGAAAAGGGGATTATCCAGCAGGCGGTGAGAGCGGTCAAGGACGCTGTTCCCGACATCCTGGTTATCACCGATTTATGCCTCTGCGAGTACACCAGCCACGGGCACTGCGGAATCCTTGACGGGCAGGTGGTGGATAACGACGCGACACTTCAGGTACTCGGAGAGACGGCGGTGTTCCAGGCGAAGGCGGGCGCCGATATGGTTGCTCCCTCCGGTATGATGGACGGCCAGGTCCTCGCCATCAGAGAGGCCCTCGACGAAACGGGTTACGAGCAGGTTCCCATCATGGCGTATTCCGCCAAATACGCGTCCTGTTTCTATGGCCCGTTCCGGGACGCCGCGGAGAGCACCCCTCAGTTCGGCGACCGAAAGGCATATCAGATGGACCCCCCGAACAGCGACGAGGC
>JAFGWZ010000149.1 GCA_016936905.1 Deltaproteobacteria bacterium
CCGGGTGGGGAATCCACCGGGGATCACCGATAACAAGATCCGCCGCGTAGGCGCTCAGGAAAACCGCCGGCGTCATGGCCGTTCCTCCGAAAACCTGGGGTGTAACTGCTTCCCTGCCGGTAACGGGCAACGCATTTTCATCACCGGGCATCCTCTTCAGGCTTTTTCATCATGCCGTCGAGCACCCCGGGAAATGACGCCATGGAGTCTAAAACAACAACCGACGGAAACGATTCGGCAAACCCGACACTTTCGAGATACTCTTTCTTTTCAATCGTTACGACAGTCGCCTCCTGCTGGCTCTTCACCGCTTCCTGCACCAACGCCAGTTTCTGTTCGATGGGCATCTGCATATCCACGATGACCATGAAAAAGGGGTCCAGTTGAAGGGCTTTCCGGACCGAGAGAAAATTGGGATAGCTCACCGGTTCCAGTTTATGCCGCACAATGCCGTATTCAATGAATTTCCGCCTCTTCGAATCGTCACTGACGATCAATACCCGCCGGTTTGTTTCCATCAGATCCCTCCTTTATGGTTTATTCCAGCACGTCAAACATCCCGTTCGACCACTTCACAGGCGGTGATATCGAGGATGGACCGTTCGTCCTGGACAACCGTCTCCGATTGAACGACGCGCACCTTCTTTTTGAAGATAGGCCCCGATACGACGAGGGTGTGGTATTCCCCATTTTCGCCTGACAGGTCCACGTCGCTTCTTTGCGACAGCTCCGCCACAAAGCGCTCGTCGATGACCCGTCCCAGCCACTCCGGCCCGAGCACATCGTTCCGTACGGAGATAACAAGGGCTTCGAACCCCTCATGGATGAACTCTTCCAAAAGTGACCCTCTCTTCTCCTCCCAGATCGGCAGGGCCGCCGACACCCCGGCCTCACGGCACACACGTTCCACCCACTCGCGGTGTTCCGCCAGGTCGATGTCGCCGAAGATGCCTGCCTCGATTCCCTCCTCCTTCAGCAGCGAGACCGCCGCCTTGAATTCCCGTTCGTATGTCTCCCATGACGTTCTCCGCTGGATGATCGGCAGTGCCATGGCCTCGGCCTGCATCCGCAGGACATCGGTCCTGACCCCGTGAGCCCGCGACGTCACGCCGGCTTCCGACACCATGTTCAAAAGGCACGTCACCTCATAGTCCTTCATCGCCCGGTGACACGACAGTGCGGCATCTTTCCCGCCGCTCCATGAAACAAAGGCTTTCAGTTTACTCTTCTCCATTCCGTTACATCCCCGCATATACGACAGTGGAAGGCGTCGGGCATCATCCCGCCGCCGCAGCACCGGCATTGTTTCTGGCCGTCAGTTGGCGGAGGGATCTCCCCGACCACTTCCCGGTAGACAAGATAATAGTAGAAGTGTTCCTTGTTCCAGAACCGGATGGGGTACACTTTCTTTCCTTCTTCAAACTCAAAATCGGAAATGATGGAAGTTACAACATCGCGGAGGCGGGACATCCCGGAACCGGACTCGAGGGGCCGTTTGCTCTGCCAGAGGATCTCCCTCGGCAGGACCCCTTCAAATGCCTTCCGAAGGATCCACTTGCCCCAGAGCTTTCCCTTCTCATTCCTGATCTTATACTTCAGGTCCACGTCCCGTCCAAACCGCAGGAATTCCTCGTCCAGGAAGGGCTGTCTGATATCGATGCCCAGCTCATCGCCGATCCTGTTCGAGCTGAATCGCATGGAGGAATGCATCCGCGCCAGATACTGGTCGAGGTCCTTCATTTCCAGCATGAAACTGTATCCCGCGAAGATCTCGTCACTGCCGTCGCCGGTCATTACCGCACGAATGTCCATATCGCTGGCATGCTTCAACCCAAGGTAGACCGCCACATCGTTGGGGACGGCGGGATCGAAGCTCCTCAGAATACGAATGACCTCGGGAATCGCCGCGAGGGCCTCGTTGGTCGTCACGTCGATATACCGATGGTCGAGATTGAGAAACCTCGCCACCGCCCTGGCATAGAATTCATCTTCACTCTGCGGATTGAGGCCGATGGATATGGCCGTGCTGTTTCTTGAATAGGACGCCACCAGAGCGGAGTCGAGGCCGCCGGAGAAGAGTATCCCCTCGCCGCGATTCCGATCAATCGCTTCTTCAAACCTTTGCTTCAATTCTCTAAAGATTTTCAGCACTTCTTTCCCTTGCCCGGCAGTAAAGACCGTTGAGCAGGCCATTCAATGCCATCCGGAGTACACAGGGCATATTGTCTTGAGCAATGAAATTTATCATATTTTCTATCTTTTTCCCGGCAATTTCTTCGGCTATCTTATTACACAAGGACTCAAATGATGCAAGATCGTTAACCAGACCTCTCTCGTAATCATCGCTCACAGAAAAAGCTGATTCAATAAATCCGGCATAGCGGGATTGAAGGAGAATCTCTTCGAACGCCACCGCCAAATCGCTCCTGTCGGCGTCGCACTCACATTCCCCCGTTGAAATGACATCCGATATGAAGATTTTTCTTTCAATCAGTCGCCGAAAAACACTGCGTCCGGTTAAAATCCCGTTTTGCCTGAACATTGCCTCCCGGACAGCATCATACACGGCTTTCCCGATCAATTCTCCCATCTTTGTATGACCGCCGGCATTATCGATCGTCGCCCCTCTCCCCTCGACAACAATGATGTTATCGGTTCCTGTTCCTGTTGCCTGGTGGATGAGATGAGTATAACTGCTTCTGATGTCGCAATCCTGCAATGCCGCGGTTTTGGCTTCGCAGGCGGTTATGACGGCCCGTGTCATAGCCCTCGGTGTCAACCTCATATTCGGTAAAAGAATGATGTTGATGGTCCCCGGTTCATAAAATTTGCCTTCGTCAACGGATGTTCTGAGGGCATTCGATTCAACACCGGCCGTAACCAGCGCATAGATCGTCATCTCCTTGAACCGTGCCCGCTTTATCGCAAGATTGTCCATGTCGGCACCGGTAAACAAAAAGCTCGACGTATTTTTTGATTTTCCTATCACATCGAGAATGTGCGACCGCGCCTCTTCAAGACCGAGCTTGTGTGTCAACCTCCAGCAGGATAACGGAGAGTAATGGTTTCCAACCGATGTGACACCCTTGCGTTTTCCCTCAAGGGTCGAGACAACGGACAAAGGTTCCTTGAAATCTATGATCAGGGTCTTGTTCACGAAATCATTTATTCTGCTGTATGCAATGCGTTGATCTTTTATATAATCGAGAGCCAGATCGAGACGGCGTTCCTCAAATATATGATCGTTAAATATTTGAGCATCCTTTCGGGAAAAGTCATCTTCATAAATAGCGGATGAAAGCAATGATACGAAATGCCCCGCCCGCGTCGACGCCCTGCACGTCAGATCGCATGAAAAGTAGAATATCTTCCCGTTTTTAACGGCATCCACATCCTTCCAGCCCGGCTGATTGAAGAACCTGCCCGCCGTCTCCCTGTCGCCGCCACAGCCGTAGATAATCTGCGGGTTGAATTTCATCCATTCCTCTTTCGTCACGGGCACTATACTTCCTTTTTTATTAAGCTTAGGCGGAATTCCCCCGGCCAGCCTTATATATTCGTTCTGAAAAGAATCGTCTCCCGGCGTCATCACCCGGTCGCGTCCCATAAGGCGAATGACTCTTTTTCTTTCGGATATCGGGACACGGGCTGTTTTTCTTTCAATTATTTGAAGTTCACCCTTTATCTCATCGATGACTTTTGACGCCTCGTTCCGCCTATCGAAAATACTGCCTAACAATTCGATATTTCTATAAATATCGAAAATAGAATCGGCGCTAAGGTTGATAAGCTGACACTTCCCGCTTCCAAAGGCTTCCCTGACCTTTGTATGCAGGCTGGAAACAAAAATCACATCGGGATGTATCGCGGTAATGGCTTTGACAGATGGTGAAAAAAAACCGCCCACGATTGTTTTAGAGGCTGTTTCAGGCGGGTATGTGTCGTGACAGGTAACGGCCTTGACCGCATCTCCTGCCCCTATTCTGCAGATGATTTCGGTTATGCCGGGAACCAGCGATACAACCTTTAACGGTCGTTCCCGAATGACAACAGCATCCCCGTGACTATCAACAAACTCTACGGGATAGGGGAATACAGTTGAAGCACCCGACAGGATTAAAAAAAAGATCGTAAAAAATAAAGTGTTGTGAAGCACCTTCCTTTCTGGTTTCATCTGCCTTCCTTCTTCATGTATCATCGTTCGATGCCATCTCTCCCTTTCACACCTTTCTGGAAATAATGTTTTATTTCTTTCATCTCCGTCACGAGATCGGCTTTTTCCATAACCCGCGGATCTGCCGATCTGCCGGTAATTACCAGTTCGACGTTTTCAGGCCTTGCCGCGATGAAATCCAATAATTCGCCCGCGGAGAAAAGATTATAGCTGGTAGCGATATTCGCCTCGTCGAGAATGACTACGTCATACTCCCCCGAAACCATCCGCTCCCGCGCCTCCGCCAGGCCTTTCCGGGCGGCGCGGACATCTTCTTCCGCCGGTTTTCCATTGATAAAAACACCCCGGCCGTACTGCTTTACCGCTATGTTCTCCTGAAAACGCTGAAGCGCTTTGATTTCACTGTATTCTCCACCTTTTGCGAACTGAGCGATAAAAACCCGCAATCCCGCACCGGCGGCGCGGAGGGCCAATCCCAGCGCCGCCGTCGTCTTTCCTTTCCCGTTGCCGGTATAGACCTGAACGTATCCTCTCATCTTGTCCTCTCACGTCCCAGTGAAATGACTATCACCGCTAACCCGGGGTTTATAAATTCGGGTTTAATATCCTTGACCGCTAGAAATCATAACGCACGCCAAGGAAGAATGCTCTTCCCGGCATGGGATAGCCCTGAGCATATTCATAATCCTTATCAAAAAGGTTCTGAATTTCCCCTTTGAGCGTAACACGGCCGAATTTTTCCATATCCAGAATCCTTTTACTTATCGTCAGGTTGGCAACAGTGAAACTGCCTTTTGTTATTGTCGCGTACGTACCGCCTTCATAATCGGTAATATTCTGTTTCCCGGTATACGCAAGGTTCAGATTGGCGGAGAAGCCTTCAAGATCGGAGACTGTAATACCGTAGGACATATTGAGGTCAGATGTGTACTTGAGATCTTCATTCGCCTCCCTGTCCCGGTATTTGGTGAGACAGGTAAAACTGATGTAGGGCTTGACCTGATAATCCCATGAAAAGGCCGAGCCTATATCATAGGAAAAGCTGCCTTCAATCCCCTCCATTTCGGCTTTCCCGAGGTTCCGGTAGGATGTGTCGCCACTGCCGGTTGTGTATTCCTCAATTTTGTCTTTGAAGTCGGTATGGAAATAGGTAAGCCCGGCGTTGAAGGAAGCATGAGAAAAGTCCAGACCGCCTTCATAGGTCTCGCTCTTTTCAGGTTTCAAATTGGGATTGCCCACGTAGTGCACACCCCACATACTCATATCACAGGCCAGTTGCTGCGCCGTCGGCATTCTGAACGCTTCTCCATAGTTTGTCCTCAACGTTAACCACTCCGTGAGGAGGTAGGACACTCCAACCTGTGGGGTCGTGTTATCATCACTCTCCTTCCCCCCGTCACCCTTCATATCCACCTCATATTCATCATATCTCAGGCCACCAGATACTATAAGATGCTGGTCAAAAAATCTGGCCTTGGCCAGGAGAAAACCGGCCGGATTGTCATATTCGGTATTGTGGGGGTCGTACTCGCTGTCTTTTGTCTCATAATTCACCCAGTCAAACCCCGCAGTCAGAAGGATATGATTCTGGTTGTAAGAGAACTGTGCCTGCCCCCCTTTGTGATCCGCTGTTACTGTATCCGCAATACCATTGTCCCAGGAATCGGGATTGCTTGCGACAGGATCCACGAATTCGTCTTCATCCTTCCCGTCGAAATACCTGATTTTCCATGAAAAGATTCCTTTTCCGGCCTGACCGTCATAAATAAAATCAACCGATTTATTGCGTGAATCATTGTAGTCGTCAAGATCGTTCTGGCTGAGATAACCCGGATTACCCACATGATCAGCATTAAAATAGGTGTAAATGACGCCGATGCGATTCGCCGGCTGGAATTCATATCCGAGATTCAGGCTGCCGTTTTCTTTATGATTATAACCGGTATTGTAATACTTTGAACCATCGGCGGTGTCATAATTATCGCCGGAATCTCTGGTGAAACTCCCGGAGAAATCGAACGCACTATACTCGCCGGAAAATCCGATGCTTCCTTCCTTATAACCGTAACTTCCCAGAAGCCCCTCAACAAAGGCGGTCGGTTTTCCCTTCCCCTGCCTGGTAATCACATTGATGACGCCGCCCATGGCTGCCGAACCGTATTGAACTGAGGCGGGACCTCGTATTATCTCCACCCGCTCTATGTTCTGAGTCATAATCTTGGCTACATTGCCCGTCCCGGATCTTCGACCGTTCAGCAGTATCAGTACTTTACCCGCAAGGTCAACGCCAGTCGTATCCGTTCTGAAGGCACGTATGCCGACAGAGGTTGAAGCACCGGGATATTTATGGATATGCCCGATACCCTTTTCGGCAAGCAGATCTCCGAGATCTGTCGCCGAAGAATGCTTTATCTCTTCTTCATCAATAATTGTTACATTCGTGGTAATCTCTTTTTTCTTTTCTTTCACCCTTCCCGCTGTCACCACTATCTCTCCCATTGTCACAGAGACGTCTTCTTCCTGCGCACAAACCGGAATGGACGACGCAACAAACAGACAGACACATAACACTGCACTACAAAATAAGAATTTTTTCATTTTATTTTCTCCTTATGATCTATAAAGATTGATGGGTGTGAATACCGCCGCGTCATTACAATCATAAGGCTTGAGATATGCTGTCTTTTCTCATCATATCCGTCTCCTTTCCCCTCGGTTGGATCTGTTATTTGATCCGCTGGACAAGTCTCCTGGCTTGCGGCAAAAGCCTACTTCCCACGCCTTCCCATTCCGTTTCACCGGAACAGTGGCACGCTGTGGGGTTCGTTCCGCCTACAGTTGCGGGGCAGCGCCGATTTCTGATCGGCTTCCTTAATCCAACGGACGTGATGCCAGCAGGGTCACTCTCGGTGATCCCGTCACGGGATTGAGATCAACGAGAACGTCCGTGCCGTATACCTCCCTGATAGTTGATTCAGTGAGCACCTCGCCAGGCGCTCCCATCGTATGCACCGTGCCGCCGTCCAGGAGCATGATCCTGTCGCAATAGAGCGATGCCAGGTTCATGTCATGGGTGACGGCGATGACCGTAAGCCCCTCCTCTTTATTCAACGTTTTCATCAGGTCAAAGAAGGCGACCTGATGTTTGATATCGAGAAACGCCGTCGATTCGTCAAGGAGAATCACCTGCGGCTCCTGCGCCAGGGCACGGGCGATGAGAACCCGCTGCCGCTCGCCGCCGCTCAGTTCATTGATGCTTCTCGACGCGAAGGGGAGAACGTCCGCCTTTTCCATCGCCGCGTGAACGATAGCTAAATCGGAGGCCCCTTCGAACCTCAATCGCCCGAGATGGGGAGCCCGCCCCATCATGACAACTTCCTGAACGGTAAAAGGAAAAACCCAGGGGGAGTCCTGTGGAACCATCGCAACCACTTTCGCAATATCGTTCCGCTTGAAATACCGGATGTTCTTCCCGCGCAAAAAGACTGCACCCTCATCGGGTACCAGGAGACCATCGATAATCTTGATGAGTGTCGTTTTTCCCGATCCATTGGGACCGATGATTCCAAGAAACTCCCCCTCGTGGGTTTGAAAGGCAACATTATTCAAGACCCAACCACCGTTATATTTAAACTTCACGTCCCGGGCTTCGATAACAGTCATGGTCAGAGTGACCTCCTTCGAAGCAGGTAGATAAAATACGGGGCGCCGCACATGGCGGTGATGACGCCGACCGGCAATTCCGTGTGAGGAATAATCGTCCGGGCAATCGTGTCGGCGGCAATCAGAAACGACGCGCCGAACAGGAATGACGCCGGCAGAAGCAGGCGATGATCGGGGCCGAAAATCATTCTCATTATATGGGGAATGATAAGGCCGACAAAACCGATTATTCCACTGAACGAAACGGCAACGGCTGTCAGCAGCGATCCCGCCATGAAGAGGACGATTTTCGTCCTTTCAACATCGACCCCGAGCTGGAGGGCCGTTTCCTCGCCGGTGACAATGAGGTTCAACGGCCGGGCATAGCTGTAGATGACGGCAAATCCCGCAAACAAAAGGATAGCGACAAAGAGGATCTTAAACCAGCTCGAGAGCGTGAGGTCTCCCATCAGCCAGAAGGTGATGCTGTGCAGTTCCGTGTTGGTGCTGATTGAAATCAGGAACATGATAACGGCGGAGAAGAAGGCATTGACGATGACGCCCGCCAGGAGGAGCGTCGTGGAGTGCAGTTCCCTGTTCGACCTTCCGATAAAGAAAACGAGGAGCACGGTGGCCGCGGCGCCGCAGAAGGCGAGGCCGGGGATCGCGAAGGGAACCGCGCCGATTCCGATAATGATGCCGATAATCGCGCCGACTGCCGATCCTCCCGATATTCCCAGGATGTATGGATCCGCCAGAGGATTGCGAAGCAGGGCCTGAAAGATGACTCCCGCCGCCGAAAGGGCCGCCCCGACAAGACCGGCAAACAGGACCCGGGGCAACCGTATGGAAAAAATGATCGTTTTTTCGGAAGGTGTAAGGATCGCCGAGCCGTCCTGCCATCCGAAGAGCAACCCTTGAAACCCTTGGACGAAACCGATCCTTGCGGGGCCGACAAGCATGGAAACCACGACGACCAGGGCAAACAGGCCGAGCAGGATGAAACTGACTTTTATGACTCGGGACAGTGTTACGATTGATCTTTCCATCTCGGAATTTCCCTGGTTCTGTCAAACCCTGGAGTGACCAACGGTCACAGGTATTCAATCCGGGAACCGCTGACGATACAGACGCGATCACAATGAGATGGAAATGTTGTCATGGCGTTCCCCCCTCGAGGTTTTCGGATGAACCGGTCTTCCGGCTTCGGGCTCCCTACTCGCCTGCCTTCCCATTCCGATTACCGGAACAGTGACTCATTCGGCTTTCGTTCCCTTCACGGCTGCGGGGCAGCGGGGGATTTTCACCCCTCTTCCACACATCCATCCGTATAAGAAATGATTGTTCAAGATCTGTCCTTAATGTCTTCTATAAGAAAGTCCCGGATCGCTGTCAAGAGAAAAAATAGGACAGGCTCAAGGTGGCGGTTCCCGGAGATAAGGATAATGGGGGGGCAAGGTCATCCGATGCCGGGGTGCCACATCCGGTCACTATGTTCTGACGAAACGATTGAAGCTCCCCGCAACGAGTTGCGGGGAATCTCCGATTGCCAAGGAAAATGTTTATTTATATTCGCTCGCTAACCCCGCCGCAAG
>JAFGWZ010000019.1 GCA_016936905.1 Deltaproteobacteria bacterium
CCCGGCGGTTATCGTGGGACTTCCATAAACGGGTTTCAGCTTCACCAAGGCTTCCATGGTGGTGGTTTCACGAATGCACTCGTCCCTGTCGATGACCAGCGGATCTCCTTTCTTCCGGGGGATTTCCACAGGCATAAGCTCTTCTCCGACCTTGATTTTCCCCTCCGCGTATGCCTTTGCCGCCAGGTGGTGACTCCTCATCGCCCATTCGTCCTGCATCTCCCTTGTCACGTCGTATTCAAGGGCAACCTCACCGGCGTCCACGGCGATCGTATTGAATCCCATGGCATCGTAACCGAGGTAAAAGAGTGGATCGATGAGTTTCATATGACCCAGCCTGGATGCCCACCGCACCCCGGGGGCTAGATGAGGACACCGGGGCATATTCTCCGATCCCACCGCCATGGCAATTTCGAATTCTCCCGCCCTGATGCCCCGAATACCCAGCCGCATCGCCGTCAGTGAAGAGCAGCATGCTCGGTCCAGGGAGAGGGAAATATTTCCCCCGGGAAATCCCGCAAGAAGACTCGCCTGTCTCCCCGGAACATCCGTTTCCAAGGCAAATTCGGCGGGAAGGCAGCTCCCGTAATTGATTTCACCGACGGCTTCCGGTTTGACGCCGACCCGGGTGATCACTTCTCTCATCACCATCTCACCGAGCTTGATGCTCGGAATATCTTTCATCGCGCTGTCAAATCTGCTGAAGGGTGTTCTCACCGCACTGACCAGAACAATATCATCTCTCGTTTCCATTGAATTCCATCCTCCTCTGGGGTTTCCACAAAAGACCTGTCACCGTATTATTTTGCCGCCATCCGAATCGAGCCGTCGAGACGGATCACTTCACCGTTCAGCATGGTGTTCTCTATGATGTGGCAGGCAAGCCGGGCGTACTCGGACGGTTTACCCAGACGCTGGGGAAAGGGAACCATCTTGCCGAGGGCATCCCTCACCTCGGTGGGCAACGTGGCCAGCATGGGCGTATCGAAAAGGCCGGGAGCGATGGTCATGATCCTGATTCCATATCCGGCGCATTCCCGGGCGATGGGAAGCGTCATGCCGACAACGCCCGCTTTCGAAGCGCTGTAGGCTGGCTGGCCGATCTGTCCGTCAAAAGCGGCGGCCGATGCCGTATTGATGATGACTCCCTTTTCACCGTCTTCGCCGGGATCGTTGTGAACCATCCGTTCCACCGCCAGCCTGATAACGTTGAACGTTCCCACGAGGTTGATCTGCACCACCCGGTTGAAGACGTTGAGAGGCAGGGGGCCCTTCTTCCCGAGAACCTTCCCGGGATCTCCCACGCCGGCGCAATTAATGGCCACATTCAGTGAACCAAGGGCATTGATCGTTTTTTCTATTGCATCTTTCGTACTCTTTTCATCGGTTATATCAGTCTTTGCGAAGATAACGGCATCGCCAAGTTCCTTGACCAGTGCTTCCCCTCTGTCTGCCTGGATATCGAAAATTGCCGCCCGTCCGCCTCCACTCACTATCTCACGAACGCAGGCTTCTCCCAGGCCGGACGCCCCACCGGTAACAATTGCGATCGATTCGGCTACTTTCATTCTGACCTCCTTTTAAAATATTCGCTGAAAAAGATATTCCTGCATGATCACGAAGCGGAATCGCATCACCGTTTCATTCCGCTTTGTGGTCGGCGCCTTCCGGTAGAGCAATCGGTATGCCACCGGCTGTGTAGACGCAAAATATTGATATCAGGGATACTATGCCATGCATGGAGACGGGAGCTGTAAGAACGGTGAAGCATTTGAATAGGTCGGTTAACGTTTTTTCATCTGCCGGCAAGGAGCACAGCGGCAAATACTCGCCGGAGCGGGTGTTCCGCCGGGTGTAGTATTTGCTTCACCGATGAACTATTTCATCTATTATTGATAAAGAGGGGAGTGTATCATCAATAAACGGGCACGTTATTTTTTAGCTTGACATCGCCGCGTATTTCTGTTTTATTGAGTGCCAACGTTTGAAAGGTCATGAGTGAATGATGGGTAAAAGGATCACTTTCTGCAATGTATTAAGCTATTTTTGGTATTATTTTAGCGCAGTGGTCTGCCCATCGCTCAGGAGGACGTAACAGAGAACTAAACAGATAGAACACACGGAGCCATGGGGAGATCAAAAGCCGCACCATGGCTCTTTTTGTATATGAAGCCATGGTGACGCCGGGGACACCATGGCTTTTTCATTTCAGGGAGGATTGAGAGATGATTGTAGTGATGAAAACAAATGCGACAGCAGCGCAGATTGATGCGGTCATTAAGTGGATCGAGTCGGTGGGATTCCGGGCCCACCCGTCGTTCGGTATCGAGCGGACGATCATCGGCGCCATCGGCGATAACAGGGGGAAAGAACACCTGAGACTGGTGGAAAACCTTTCCGGAGTGGAAAAGACCATTCCGATCCTGAAGCCGTATAAACTCGCGTCTCGTGAGGCAAAGGACGGAGATACGGTCATTCATGTGGGCAACCTGGAGATCGGCGGCGGTGATTTTATCGTCATGGCGGGGCCCTGTTCCATCGAAAGCGCCGAGCAGATGATGGAGAGCGCGTTCATTGTCCAGAAGGGGGGCGCTAACATTATCAGAGGCGGCGCGTTCAAACCGCGAACTTCCCCTTACGCATTCCAGGGAATGGAAGAAGACGGTCTCAAGCTCCTGCGTGAGGCGGGGGATAGAACGGGGATGCCTGTTATCACGGAGGTCATGAATACTTCTGAAGTGGACCTCGTGGAGGAATATTCCGATATCCTTCAGATCGGCGCGCGAAATGTCCAGAACTTCGCATTGCTGAAAAAGGTCGGCAAGGCAAAAAAACCGGTCCTCATCAAACGTGGCATGATGACCACGATTGAAGAGCTTCTCATGTCGGCGGAGTACATACTGTCATCCGGTAACGATGAGGTCATTCTCTGCGAGCGGGGCATCCGGACCTTCGAAACGGCAACCCGCAATACTCTCGACATCAGCGCCGTGCCGGTCCTGAAAGAACTTACCCATCTGCCGGTTATCGTCGATCCGAGCCATGCCGCCGGGCACTGGAAGTATGTCCTGCCTCTGGCGAAGGGAGCGCTTGCCGTCGGTGCAGACGGTATCATGATCGAAGTCCACCCAGAGCCGGAAAAGGCCGTGTCGGACGGGATGCAATCACTGAAACCGGAGAAGTTTTACAAGCTGATGGAAGAGGTGCGATGCCTTGAGAAGCTGATGAAAACGGGAATGAAGGTGTCATTATGAACAAGATCAAGGTTAATCTGGACAAGCGGTCGTCTCACTCATACGACATTTTCATCGGGCAGAACATTCTCGACCGAATCGCCCTGCTTATTGCAAAAAGCTCGCACGCAGCAAACTATACGATTATCTCCGATGGTACCGTATCGTCGCTGTACGGAGAAACGGTTATGTCCGCCCTCAGGAAGACGGGATGTCCCGTCGACCTGATCGAATTTCCTCCCGGCGAGACATCAAAAACCATGGAGACTGCCCTGTCGCTCATCGAACAGCTTGCCGACCGTGGGGTAGATCGGACGTCCTGTCTCATCGCTCTGGGCGGCGGCGTGACCGGCGATATGGTGGGATTCATCGCGTCGGTCTACATGCGGTCGATTCCGTATATCCAGGTGCCGACAACACTGCTGGCACAGGTGGACAGCAGCATCGGCGGCAAAACGGGGATCGACCTCTTCAATGGGAAAAACCTGGTGGGAACATTCTGCCAGCCCCAGGCCGTCTATATCGACCTTCAGTTTCTCGCAACCCTTCCCGACGTTGAGTTTACCAACGGCCTGGCGGAGATTATAAAGTACGGCGTTATCGACGACCCGGACCTGCTGTCAACGATCGAAAGCGAACTGTCCTTTATACGGGATCGAAATATCGACAACCTGGCGACGATTGTGGCCCATTCATGCAAAATAAAAAAGGGTATCGTTGAGATCGATGAGCGGGACATGGGGGTCCGGCGTATCCTGAACTTCGGTCATACGATCGGTCACGCCCTTGAATCGGCCTCAGGATACACCATTTCTCACGGTAATGCCGTTTCCGTCGGAATGATCGCGGCGGCACGTGTCTCGGAGAAACTCAACCATCTGCCGGCGTCGGAACGGCAGCGCATCGAAGATATTATACAAAGAGTGGGGTTGCTCGACCGGATTCCGGCGACACTGAAGACCGGAGACATCGTTTCCCGGATGAAGCATGACAAGAAGAAAGCGGGGAATGCCGTTCATTTTGTTCTCTTGAAGAAGATCGGGGTGCCCTTCATCAACGGTATCGTCGATGAAGGCATTATAAGGGAAACCATCGAGGAGTTGAGGCAATGACCGAGGCATCGCTGAAAATATTACGAGAAAAGCTGAAGGATAAGGATGAAGCCATTATAAAGTTGTTAAATGAGCGGGCCTCGCTCTCCATTGAAATAGGTTCGGTAAAACAGAGAAAAGAACTTGACATTTATGACCCCGCACAGGAGCACACCCTCTACAGCCAGATCGTCGGCATGAACCGGGGGCCGTTGCCGGAAACATCGTTGAAATGGATATACCGGGAGATCCTGTCGGCGTCACGGGCGCTTCAGGAACCGACGACGGTGGCCTATCTGGGGCCGAAGGAGTCGTTTACCCACGAAGCCGCCCGGTCCCAGTTCGGTATGAGCGCATACTATACCCCGCAGCCGTCGATCCTCG
>JAFGWZ010000150.1 GCA_016936905.1 Deltaproteobacteria bacterium
ACTCGGAGAAGCCCTGGCGAAACTTGAAGAACTTTTAAAGTAACAATGATGGGGGGGCGATGCCCCCCCTTTTTTTTATCTGTGAGCAGGTCAGAGTTCGATGACTCTCCCGGCTCCGCCTTCCATAAACCTATCGGGATACAGGGATCTGATTCCAGAGATGTGCTGCGTGCAGTGGGTGGCGCAGATCAATTCAAGATTCTTAATCATTCCGTATTCATTGAATCCATGTAACCCCCCGATGACGGCGACTACATTACCATAGGTGGACGCGGCATCGATAATCTCCCCCAGGCCGGGGTGTGAACATCCCACGATGATCGCCACGCCCTTTCCCGTTTCGACAGCCAGGGCCTGCTCGATTCCCTTCAGCTCACCGGTGGAGTAGATGTTGTCGGCGACAGCAATCTGTTGACGAACGGAAACGACCTCACGGGCGACGTGACCGGGGACGTCACACGATGAGGGGACGATAAGCCTCAGGTCGTTGAATACCCTGAGAAAATCGACGAGACCGCCCGTGTGGTCCCAGTGGGCATGGGAGATAAACACATCGTCGACGGACGTCGGGTCGACGTTCATTTTTTTCATATTGCCGAGAAGGATGGGGCCGGAAGCGCCCGTGTCGAAAAGGATGGTTCTCCCATACGCTTCAACGAGACAGGCAAAACCCCAGTCGGCCTTCAAATCGTCACTCCATGCCGTATTGTCATAAAGTATGGTTACCTTCACATGCGCACCTCCTGTTAAGGGGTCACTCCTGTTAAGGGGTCAGGTCTTGCTTTTTGCCATCATTGAAGCATAGTTAAGGGGTCAGGTCTTGCTTTTTGCACCCGTTAAGGGGTCAGGTCTTGCTTTTTGCCATCTGTTAAGGGGTCAGGTCTTGCTTTTTGCCATCATTGAAGCAATCTTGCTGACTCGGGAATAATGAAGGCCGACGTGGTTGCCAACGTCTTTTAATGTATATCCCCAGCGATATACAGCATCGTGGATGCCTTCATTTCTCTCCGTATCTTTAAATATCTCGGCAAGGGAAGGACGTGCGGCATACTTCTCTCTTCGAACAGCCTCATCAGTATCCTGCTCTTCGATTAATTTATGGACTCGTTCAATAAAATCCCTTCGTCCTAGTATCAACCCGCCCCTGGCATCTTTCAATGGATTTTCTACGTCAAATCCATTATTTACAAAAGAAGAGTAACGTTTGTGGGCTTGAGGCTTAGATAATGAGAAATAACTGAGCAGCCAGTCCGTGTCAAGAGATGATTCTTGTGGTTTTATGCCGGCCGTCGCGCTGTAAGAAGACCATGGCCAGTCCTCCGGGGAGGAAACCAGCCCCGCTCGGACAGGATTCAAGGCGATGTATCGACAAAGTTCGAGAAGGTAGGAATCTCTTTCGATAACGAGAGCCTTATAGCGGCCCTGGAAGAGATGACCGACACGGTTATGTCGTCTGTTATGCTTCTGGGTGTAAACACCGTTGATCTGGCGCATTCCCTGAGAGAGATTGGCTTGGGGAGTTTCAACCATAAGATGATAATGGTTGACCATGAGGCAGTATGCGTGGACAATCCATCTATAACGTTCGACAACCTTCGCAAGAATTGCGAGGAATATCCGATAGTCTTCGTCGTTGGCAAAAATATCCTGTCGTGCATTTCCCCGAGAGGTGACATGGTAAAAACCACCTTCGTATTCTATGCGTATCGGCCGTGCCATAAAAAAACCGGTCCTTAATAAGATGGCAAAAAGCAAGACTTGACACCCACATTGAGCGAATTTTAAAGGAATATCAATGCTTAAAAATAGCTGGTTAAATACTGACTTAGAATAGGTAGTAGCACTTCTTGTGGGATATAATGATTAACGGGGCGGAAAAATTCATAAGTACATTGGGAGCCTGAAGGCAAAAAGCAAGACCTGACCCCTAGGTTCACATTGGGAGCCTGAAGGCAAAAAGCAAGACCTGACCCCTAGGCGTCCTTAGGCCCCCTAGGCGTCCTTGACCCCTAGGCGTCCCCTAGGCGTAGCGGGGGTCGAGGTCCAGGCGGTAGAAGGGGCGGGTGCGGCCCGACGATTCCTTTTTCACGTAGAGTTCCCGGATGACGTACCCGGCGGCGAGATAGCGCATGAAGAGGGCGCGGCATTTCTCCCGCAGTTCCTGGGCTTTTGCCCTGTCAGCTTTGAGCAACTTGTCCTGCGAGTAAGGGATTTCGATAAAGAGGGGTGTCGATTCGGCGTCCAACACGAATGTGTCTCCCGGCCGTTCGAGGCCTTCTTCGTCAAGGACGATCTCGTTCAGCGTGTTGCCGGGAGTTATAACAGAGAGATCGTGCCGGGGAAAATTGTGTTTTTCCATTCTCTCCGTCACGCGTTCTGAATTGACGTACCAGTCGACGATGAAACGGTCCGTCGAGATGTCCCTGTTCAGTTCGTCGTTCGTGAACACGGCGCTGTAATAGTTGAACCCGATCTCCTGCACCTGGGCCCCCATTCGGTGAAGGTAAAGATAGGCGTTTCGCGATACCAGGGGGTCATAGGTCCACCGAATACGGCTGATCTTTCTTTCCTTTGCTGAACTGTACACCCCGTCAAGAATGGCGACGCCGATGTTTTTATCCTGATAAAGCCGGTCGACGCCCATCCTGGCGCCGTACCAGAACGGCCCCTCATCATCGAAATTGGCAAAACAGGCGAGAAAACCGATGGGATGATCTCCCGAATACCATGGATCCTTCTCCGCCATCATTTTTTTTTCTTCCGGGGGAAAGATCCCTTCGTCAAAGACGGTGATGACCAGGCCGTTGGTGAGATATGCCAGTTCGAAATAGAGCATCGGCGCGTTTACTTCGCGATACCCTTCCTTTTTCCACACCCGTTTTTCAAGCTCGACAACGTCATTGAGAACGGACTGCCTGAGATACGTCTCGATCCTTACTTTTTTCAGAATGTCCATCACCGGGCCTCATGATCGATGTTGTGTTTTTCCGAGGAAGGCGTACCGCAAGGATGCGGTCGAAACGGCGGGACGCCCGTGCCGCGCCATCGTGAAACCATACTAAGTGATTTGATGGGAATTTGAAAGACAAAATCTATCGTTTGCCTCAGTCCGTTGACATTCGATCCCCGCTTCGGAAATGGGCGTTACGGGACGGCGGGGGCATGTCGCGCAGCCACGGAAGCGCCCGAGGGTGGAAATATGATTGACTTTCCTTGGGCCTTGCACGATAATCTCTCTATGAATGTTGATAATCATGACCATAAAATTATTGATGTTTTTGGAGACGTCGATTCCCACAGGGTGACTGCCGAGATTATCAGAACACATTCGACAAACCGTCGGGATATCAGAGATGTCGCCCTTGAAGGACTCGATCTGTCGAGTGCCCGGAAGATCCTTGAGCTGGGATGCGGTTTCGGTTTTTTCACCGAATCCCTGAAGGGAAGAGTGTCCCCCGACGCCCGCATAACCGGTATCGATGTTGTGGAAGGGTATTCGTCTGCCTTTATGGAGGCGTGTGCCCGGGCGGAGATAGGCGGAACGTTCATACACGGAGATGTTTCCGTCATCCGGGACTTTGAGGAGAGTTCATTCGATGCTGTCATCTGCAGCTATTCGTTGTACTTTTTCCCCCATATTATCGGCGAAATAGCGAGGATTCTCAACGACCGCGCGGTCCTTGTCGCGACGGTCCACAATGGGAACAGCATGAAAGAGTTCGTCGATTTTGCCCGGGATGTGCTGATCGAGAACGGTATCATCGATCGAGGGACCACCCTTCACATTGAATCGCTGATAACCAGTTTCTCTTCGGAGAACGGTTGTGAACTTCTCAGACCCTGGTTTGGTGATATCCGTCGGAAAACTTATGAGAACACCCTTGTCTTTGAACCGGTGGATATGTACCTGTTGATGGAATATTTCAGGTTTAAGAGGCCTTTTTTTCTCTCCGCACTGTCGGCACGGGATGTGGCGCGGGTATTCGATCTGTTCGAAATCCACCTCCAAAGGTACTTCAACAGGAGCAGGAATGGGTTTTCAATTACGAAGGACGATACGATTTTTATCTGCTCCAGGCCGATGTACCAAAGAGAGAAGCGATGAGAAAAAAGAAGCGACGATACTGTATTCATTGCGGCAGATCAGTTGTCAAGAGGGACGAAGACGGAATCCCCCGTGACTATTGCACAGCCTGCGACATATTCTTTTATGACAACCCTCTCCCCGTGGTTTCGACCATTCTCCAGGAGGATCGGAGGATTCTTCTCGTCAGAAGGAAGTTCATGCCATATAAGGGCATGTGGTGTCTGCCATCGGGATTTGCCGAGGTCGATGAGAGCATCGAGGATGCCGCCATGCGAGAGCTTGAAGAAGAAACGGGCGTCAAGGGAAAGATCATAAGTCTCGTTGACGTGGATTCGTGCAGTAATTATTATTACGGGGATCTGATATTTCTCACCTTTGAGGCGGTGCAGGAGGGCGGGGGGCTCACTCCCGGCAGCGACACCGTCGCGGTGAAGTATTATCCCATCGAGAAGATTCCCCGGCTTGCCTTCAAGTCGAATATGAAGGCGGTCCGGACCTTTGTGCAGAACAAGTCGGACTATTGGGCAATTGTCGACTCCTTCTCGGCGGCGGTTGACAAAAGCCACGGGCGGAAGCAGAAGAAGAATCTCCTTTCCGACAGGCTCGTCGAGACCATTCGGGAAAACGCCGGAATCATCGTTGCCAACTGGCTTCATGACGTATCCATGAACCGGTCGACACCGACCTATC
>JAFGWZ010000151.1 GCA_016936905.1 Deltaproteobacteria bacterium
CGTGACGGCTGATCCGCCGGGATTTACATAGTGGACCGCATTCAGTTGATTAATACGGGGCGGCATGGTGTCGATCGTAACGGTGAACCTCTTATTGGTCACATTCCTGCGGAGCGAATGGTCGGTCGCTGAGATGTCAAGCTCCGCCTGTCCGTCATGGAGGTGAAGGTCGCCCGGCCGTATAATAACGGGTACGGTCCTCTCCATCATACCGCGATCAGGTATGCTGACCGATTCGAGGCGGTACTGCTTCTCATTCTGCCATATGCTTACCGATATATTCCGGATTCCGCTTTTTTTGTCTGAACACCGCACCTCGAACATTTTAGTCTTGCCGATCATCTCCGGTTCTCCCATTATGGTAACCACCGGGTCTTCTCCTTCGTAATACGTGACAAAAAAGAAAATTCCAGCACTGACCAGCATCAACGCCATGAGCCCAAGAAATGTCATCACATATTTATTCATGTATTTTCTCTCCACTGTGAGAAACAATGTTGATCGATTCGCAAAAAATCCCTGTGTGTTTCATCTTGTCATTCCCGACTCGATCGGGAATCTATAAATTATTGCAATCATAAGATTCTCGCTTTCATAGGGGAATGACACATCAGGAATGACATTTTGAGATTCCATCAATGTGGGCCGACTATACCGTTTGAACGGGCAAAATGCAAGGATGGATCTCCGGGTCCGGGCGATACCTGGAATGGAACGGCATGCGGACGAAGCTGAGGGGAACGCAGCAGGCGAGCTTTTGGGGCAGCCTCTAAATCGTTGACCCGGGACGCCATAACTGCTATATCTCTAAAAACTCCAAGTATAATGAAGGATTACAAGGGGGAGTGCTGAACACGCTCGCTGGAATATTTATATCTTCATTTTTGATAGCTCTTTCAGGAGCCGTGGTTCCCGGTCCGGTGCTGTCGGTTACGATTACGGAAAGCGCGAAGCGAGGTGCCTGGGCAGGGCCGCTGATCATCGCCGGTCACGGCATTCTTGAAATTGCGCTTCTCCTTCTCCTTGTCGGCGGTTTCGCCGAAGTTATCAGTAATAAACTATTTATCAGCGTTGTCGGCGTACTTGGTGGATTGTATCTTGTATGGATGTCAATAATGCTGGTGAAGGACATAAAACAGATGACCGTCGATTTTCATGGCGGCAGAACTATCCGGGGAGGCCCTGTGGTGGCCGGCATCATGACAAGCCTGGCGAATCCTTACTGGATTATCTGGTGGGCAACAATAGGCCTTGGGTATGTCATAATGTCCATGCGATACGGTATGATGGGAATCGTAATTTTTTTTACGGGGCACATTTTGGCGGATTTTTCATGGTATAGTATGATATCATTTGCTGTATCAAGAGGTAAGCGATTCCTCAATGATCGCACATACCGGATCCTTATAGGGACGTGTGCTTGCATGCTTTTCTTCTTCGGTGTACTGTTCGGTCTATGGGGGATACGGACATTTGCCGTTGCGGCGGCGTAACATCCTATTTTATAAGAATCTTTTTCCGCCCCTCGGCGGTAGTGTGGATTGACTGAGTTGACGAGGAATTTCTATAGTCAGAAAAAACACCGGTTGGAGACCGACAATTCTGAACACGAGGATAATACTCATGCTGGAAGGTAAAAAAATCGTTCTTGGTATAACCGGAGGCATCGCGGCATACAAATCAGCTGAGTTGACGAGGACATTCGTAAAACAGGGAGCGAATGTTTCGATCATAATGACGCGTAATGCAACGGAATTCATAACCCCCCTGACACTGAAAACACTCTCAGGGAATCCCGTTTATGCCGATACCTTTTCGCTGTCCGGCGACTGGGATGTAGGCCATATATCTTTGGCGGAGGCCGCTCATATTTTCGTCATTGCACCAGCGACTGCCAATATCATTGGAAAGATCGCTTCAGGTATAGCCGATGACCTGCTGTCAACCACGGTAATGGCGACGAAAGCGCCGGTACTCATCTGCCCCGCTATGAATACCAACATGTATAACAACTCACTGGTTCAGGACAACATCCGAAAGTTGTCCGACGTCGGCTACTATTTTGTTGAGCCGGAACACGGAGAACTGGCCTGTAAAGCCGAAGGACAGGGTCGACTGCCCTCGTCAGAGGGAATCCTCGAAGAGGTGATAACGATTCTCACGCCGAAGGACCTTAAAGGACAGAATATACTGATAACGGCGGGGCCGACTCGTGAGCCCTTCGATCCGGTGAGATTTATTTCAAACTATTCGTCAGGCAAGATGGGATATGCCTTTGCGATAACGGCCAAACGGCGGGGAGCGTCGGTGACGCTGGTCAGCGGCCCGACCTCATTGCCCGTTCCGCATGGTGTGAACTTTGTGGGAGTATCGAGTGCCCTGGAGATGAGGGATGCTGTCATGGACCATGTAGCGGACTCAACAGTTATCATCAAAGTGGCGGCGGTTGCCGATTATCGCCCCGCTCTGATGTCCGATTCGAAGATAAAAAAGGAACCGGGTACCTTGTCAATCACCCTCGAGCAGAATCCCGATATAATATCCGAAGTTGGAAAGATAAAAGGGGATCGCGTCCTTGTGGGATTTGCAATGGAAACGGAGGATCTGCTCAAGAACGCTTACAATAAACTCTTGGCGAAAAACATGGATCTCATCGTGGGTAACGATCTCAGCAGACCCGGATCGGGGTTTCAGTACGATACGAACAGCGTCAGGGTGATCGATCGTTCCGGCGATGTGAGGAAATTCCCTCTCATGAGCAAAATAAATATCGCCGACAGGGTTCTGGATCGAGTTAAAAAGTTGTGTGACCAGAGAGGGCTGCCCGGGAGCATGGGAGATGTCGATCGACACTGATGAAGAGATCATGCGGGAATTTTCGGAAGTCGTCACGGCCCTGAAACATCGACTCGTCGATGAGAGGGATTATGGGGGGACATGCCGTATTTTTTCAATGAAAGGCAAAACGTTCATCTCAGAGTCCCCGGTTGCCGTGGACGGGGGATACGATAAAAGTGACGTTGCGGCGGCACCGATTACCCTTCCTGAAATACGGCGGGAAATAGGCGATTGTCAACGGTGTGAACTCGGGGGAATTCGGACCAACCTTGTCTTTGGAGAAGGGGACCCCAACGCGGCTCTCGTTTTTGTCGGAGAGGCGCCCGGTGAGCAGGAAGACAGGCAGGGAAAGCCATTTGTGGGCCGAGCAGGGCAGCTTCTCACCAGGATCATCGAAGCCATGGGATTGAAAAGGAGCGAGGTATACATCTGTAATATTCTGAAATGCCGTCCACCGGGAAACAGGAACCCGAAACCGGCGGAGATCGCTGCCTGTGAGCCCTTTCTGCTGAAGCAGCTCGATGCCATCGGGCCGAAGGTTATCTGTGCACTCGGCACCTTTGCCGCGAAGACACTGTTGAATACCGATCTTTCCATATCGGTGCTGCGGGGCAGGTTCCATGAATATCACGGCATCAA
>JAFGWZ010000152.1 GCA_016936905.1 Deltaproteobacteria bacterium
AACACCTGATCTGACAACTTTCCGTTTCACCAGGCGCTCAAGCACCTCGGGATACGTCGATCCCCCGCGGGCACCCGTTCCGTATGTCAGGCTGTCTCCGAACGCGAGAATTATGCCGCCTATGGGAACAGGTGTGAGCTTCGGCTGGGAACACGCCCAGAGAAATCCGATACAGATTGCTATAGCAACACTGACGATTCTTCCGGCTCTTTTTCTCATCATTTCCTTCAAGCGGCCCCATGGATATCCCGCTGATCCGCGCGGGCAGGGCATCTTGCACGCCCGGTCATTCCTGATGAATTACCCTGCAACCAACGACTGCAATTCGTCCCGGAGATCCTTCAAACGCTCCACATCATCTTCGCTGATCGACGCCTTCCCATCAGTTGAAATAAGGTCTCGAAACCTGCCCAGCTGTGCCTCCACATCACTGATCATCGCAAGCACATGCTCCCGGGCGTCAACTGGAATCGCTTCTTCAGGAAAAACACCGGGGATCTCCGCTTTCGGCTCCAGTCTCAAAACCTCCCTCCACCGCGGTACGGAAACATCGAGACTATACCTCTCCCGCGCCGTCTGAGCAAACGCGTAGCTTGCCGTCGGCTCTCCGTGGATCACAAAGACACGGGGACTCGACTTCTCGGTAAAGTGGCCCAGCCACTCGAGGAGATCATCCCGGTCCGCATGGGCGGAAAAACCGCCGATGGTATAGACCTTCGCCCTGACGGCCACATTTTCCCTGAATATCTTTACCGTCTTTGCTCCGTCGACGATCTTTCTTCCCGTCGTTCCCTGTGCCTGAAACCCCGCGAATATGATACTCGCTCCGGGGCGCCACAGGTTATGCTTCAGATGATGCTTTATCCGACCGGCATTACACATTCCGCTTGCCGATATAATGATTGCAGGACCCTCCTTTTCATTTATCTTCATCGACTCTTCCGTGGTCAGGGTGAAGCGGAGGTTGGGCATATCGAAGGGATCGAAGCCCTGTTCAACGATGGCCCGGGCCTCGTCGTCGTAATATTTTTTATTCTTCCGAAAGATCTCCGTTGCCCTGATTGCCAGGGGGCTGTCGACATAGATAGGAATCCCGGGAAGGGTGCCTGCGCGGGAAAACTCACCGAGCAGATACAGTATCTCCTGGGTCCGCTCGAGGGCAAAGGCGGGGATAATAACCTTTTCGTTATTCGACACGGCATGGAGGATTGCTTCACGAAGCTCCGCCTTGCTGTCATCGAAGGTGCGGTGGAGCCGATTCCCATAGGTTGATTCCATAAAAAGGTAGTCCGCATCCAGGACCTCATAGGGATCCTTGACAATGAGCTGGTTCTGTTTGCCCAGGTCACCTGAAAATACGATCTTCGTCTCGCTCCCGCCATCAGCCATCCACATC
This sequence comes from Deltaproteobacteria bacterium, assembly GCA_016936905.1. Lineage (GTDB taxonomy): Bacteria > Desulfobacterota > Syntrophia > Syntrophales > UBA6807 > DSDU01. The sequence goes on from JAFGWZ010000152.1 coordinate 1,397, forward strand.
TCCACGATAGATGAACCGAGGACATGCCCCGCGTTCCTGAGGCGAATCCTGATACCCGGTTCAATATCGATGATTCGATCTCTTTCAACGGGATCAAAGTACCGAAGGCTCGTCTCCGCGTCCTCGGTTGTGTAAAGCGGCTCGACACCTTCCTTACCCTGCCGTCTGTTTTTTCGTGTCTTCCACTGGGAATCCATTTCCTGGACATGAGCTGAATCAAGAAGCATTATCTGACAGAGTTCGGCGGTTGGCGGCGACGTTATGATCCTGCCGCGGAATCCATCCTTTACCAATTTCGGGATTCTCCCGCTGTGGTCGATATGGGCATGGGTGAGGATCAGACTGTTGATTTCCGCCGGATCGTACCCCCAGTCTTCCCAATTACGGCGGTCCATCTCACTGCCGCCCTGGAACAGCCCGCAGTCAAGAAGAGCCTTTCCTCCCTGAGAATTTTCTATAAGATACTGAGAGCCCGTTACCGATTGTGCCCCCCCGAAACAGGTTACCGTTATCATGGTGTGCTCCTCTCCACTCAGAATAAAAATCAAGTATCAGCCCCTATGCAAACACGATCGCAGGACCCGATATTTCTTATCGCCTATTGAAGCTCCCAGCATCAAGTTGCGGGGAATCTCAGATTGCCAAGGATAATGTTTATTTGTATTCGCTCGCTAACCCAGCCGCAAGCAGCGGGGAATGCGCTCGCTGTTCAATTCAAATATCATTTGTCAATGAGGTTGGAGAAAAGGTGATCAATCGTAAAGTGCCTCGTCGGTCAGGACCGGGCTGACGCAACGCCGTAGGCACGCCAGACTGATCCCCGGTGCGGGTACCATACCATTTGAGGGCTGATAAATCATGGGACCGTCATTTATTTCTTCAAGAACTCGACACAATCCTTTCCCCGTTTTTTGGCTTTATACATCAGTTCGTCCGCCCTGGCAATGAATGTTTCCTGCAGTTCACCCGAAATGAATTGTGACACGCCGATGCTCACGGTAACGTGCGTCACTTCATTGGTACGGGGGGTGAAGTCTTCTTTCTTGAATCGTTCCCTTATCCGTTCAGCAATGGCAACACCGCCCTTTCCATCCGTCTCCGGCAGGATGACGACAAATTCTTCTCCACCGTAACGGCATGCCGTGTCACTTGCCCGAATATTCTTCCCGATGATCCAGGCAAGCCGCGACAACACTTCATCTCCTTCCTGATGGCCATACGTGTCATTGAACAGTTTAAAATTATCCACGTCGAGCATCAACAGTGACAGGGGGTGATTATAACGGATAGAACGCTCCATTTCGGCGTGCAGTTGATGATGGAAATATCTCCTGTTGTACAGTGACGTGAGACTGTCGGTGATGCTCAGCTCAAGATACCGTTGTTCGCTTTCCCGCAGCGCTTGTTCAATCTCCCTGCGGGCGGTGACGTCCTGGAGAGTTTCAATCGCTCCGGTTATTTCACCGTCTCGATTTCTCAAGGACCGCGACGTGATAAACAGCCATCTTCCGTTCTCGCCCACGTCGGGGAAGAATTTCTCCACTTCGAAGGCGCCGGAAATCATCGTCGATCTTCTGGAAAGAAAATCATAGTAACGGGAGATGTCATCCTCCGGGGCGTTATCAAGAACGAGATCGGCCATAACGGGCTGTGGGGACGCATAAAAGGCGGCCCATTGCTTCCGGGTTCCCACGATTTCTTCCGCTGAAATGCCGGTGAGATTTTCGCACGCCTTATTCCAGTGCGTCACCATGTGGTCGCTGTCTATTACAAAGGTGGGGATAGGACTGCTTTCGACGATCTGCTGAAGCCTTTCCTCGTTTTCTTCAAGTTTCCGGCGGGTTTCCCGCACTTCGGTTATATCGAGGGAATTCCCCAGAACGGCCCTCTTCCCCTGATATTGGATGGACGTGAGCGTTTCCATGATCCACCTCACCCGGCCATCCTTGGTAATGATTCTGAATTCGTAAGGCCCTGTCATCTCCCCTTTCAACATCCTGATGGCGCTTCCGACCGCATGATGAAGGTCCTCGGGATGTACAATTGAAAGGGAGTCCCGTCCATTCATTTCATCGGTGGTATAGCCGGCATACATGGCAGCGTTAAAGTTGATGTATCGAAAAATGCCGTCCTGTACGATATAGACCCCCGCCCGGGACGTATCCGCCAGTGTCCGGTAGAGCGCCTCCGCCTGTTTGCGTTTGGTAATATCGCGATAAATGCCGTAGACACCCACTTGTACATCATTGATGTAAATAGGGGCGCCGAGAATTGAGACATTGATGAGTGTTCCGTCTTTCCGCCGGCGGATTCTTTCCACCGAAACCGGTTCGCCCCGTGCCGCCGCCTGCGTGAGGATCCCCGCCTCTTCCCGAAGATGATCCGGCGCGAGGAAAAAATCGAGGGAACGCCCTTCAACCTCCGCGGCCTCATATCCGAACATAGCGGTAAACTCTCGATTGACGCGGAGGACACGGCTCTCATTATCGACCATGGCGATTGCCTCGGGGGCGCTTTCAAAGAGTTTCTCGAAATACGCCTTCTCAACAAGGAGGTCCTCTTCCGCCCTCCTCCGGTCGGTGATATCCTTCCCCACGCCGATAAAAAACTCAAACCGTCCGTCGCCCCCGTAGACCGGCATCCCGTGCCACTCCACCAGGAGCTCTTTTCCATCCTTGGCAATTATCCTGTTCTCATTAATCGTCATCTCGTGATTCTTGACCAGCCTGGTGAAAACGGACATAAGCTCATCACGCTCATCCGACGTGATAAACGTTGCCATGTAGTCCTTGCCGATGACTTCATCCTCCGAATACCCGAGCGCTTCCAGGAGAAGATCATTCATCATCAACGTGGTGCCGTCTGCGTTGATGGCGACAAAAAAGAGCGGCAGAACCTGAAAAAGATCTCCGCTCAGCATCTCCTTGCGAAGCAGGATGTCCTCAGGTATTTCGCCCATTGCCGATGAGCGACGCCGGTGATTCATCGTTTTCTCCCCTTGTGCGCTCTCTTCGTTCCAAGCATGGATGATTGCCGTCATGCCGACAATGCCACACAGCCTCCCACTACTTGCCATACCTCAGTTATGCCGCGCCGAATGTCACTGCCATGATGGTATGATCCGACGGTTTTTCCGCCTTTCTCGGTTCCAGGTCGATATACGCCTCGACTGATGTTTCAGCAAGCGGCGCCGTTGCCAGGATATGATCCACCCGCCAGCCAAGACCGCGATCAACAGCCCGGGGGACACGATAATCAAAGAAAGTGAAAAGTCCTGCCTCGTCGGGATGATGTTTTCGGAATACATCACTGAGGCCCCACGCCTTCAGCTCATCAAATGCGGCCCACACCTCCGGCGTGAAATCCACGTGGCCGAGGAGCCGCTTCGGATCGTGAACATCGATGTCATCCCTTGCCACATTGAGGTCGCCGCAGCACAGGATGTGATCACCGGGGTCGTAATTCCGTGAAAGAGAATCCCTGACACGTCTGAACCACTCGATTTTATATTCAAACTGCGGGTTTTCCTTATCCCTTCCCTGGGGGACGTAGAGATTTATCACCTCGATGCCCGAGTACGTGCCGGCGATGAGACGGTCCGTATCGGCGGGCCCGCCGTCATCGAAACCGCGGAAAACGTTCTGAGGTTTTTCACGTGACGCGATGGCGACGCCATTGTACTTTTTACCCCCGCTGAACACCACATAGTAGCCTGCATCCTCAAACGCTGTAACGGGAAACATCCCGTTTTCCACTTTCGTCTCCTGCATGCAGAAGACGTCGGGCCGGTACCTGTCGAGCCATGGAACGACAATGTGCAGCCGGGACCTGATGGAATTCACATTA
>JAFGWZ010000153.1 GCA_016936905.1 Deltaproteobacteria bacterium
AGCACCGTGCCGGCGGTGAACCTGTCCCGGGAGATGTCGATATGATAGGGATCGTATTTTATTTCATCCCTGACGGCATAGAAAAGCCGGACGGCCTTGTCGACAGGCGATCCGGAGGCGCCAGCCCGTGACGTTGCGAACGAGATGACCTCCGGGGAATCGCTGTCGATATAACGGGTCGGTACGAAATAAACGCGCATGTTTCCTGCCTTTGATTCAGCCATCGTCCTCATCTCCATCGTGAATGATAGTATCGTATTGTCACTCAGCGAACTGATTCCCGTCATCCCGGGTTCTCTTGACATGGCCCCGCTATCGCTGTCAAACGGTTCTCCATGACGTCACGTCCAGTCATCGGAGATATCACTACCGTTGTCAGTTGACCATGCCCTTTGATTTTTCACAGGCCTTCATGGTGACGTCCGACATGATGCAGCCGCATTTCTCGCCGAGCTCACAGGCGACGCGGAAGTCGGCGAGCGCTTTGTCAAGCAGTCCCGATTTGAGATAGGCCTGCCCGCGGCCGTTGTACGCCTTTCCGAAGTCAGGTTTCAGAATGATGGCCTTACTCAGGACATCGGCCGTTTTTTTGTAGTCATTCTGTGTGAAGTGGATCATCGCCAGGGCATAGTAGGCATCGACATTGTCCGGATTCATTTCAAGCGACATGGAATAGTCTTCTATGGCCCTGTCGAGTGCTGATGTTTTAGCGAAGGCATGCCCCCGGTGTAAATACGCATCGGCATCACGGGGATTTCTTCCGATCACCGATGAAAAATCGCTGATTGCCTTTTCATACCGCCTCATCCGTGACAGGACGAGCCCCCGGTTGTAACGGGCGATGGAAAGATTCGGATTGTCCGTTCCCTCCAACAGGGTCAGCACCGAGTCGTAGGATACGCTGGCCTTTTCGTATTCCCCCGATTCCATGTACCTGTTTCCCGACTCGATCATTTCTCTCACGTCAGGCGACGGCGGCGATGAAATGCCGCACGAGGCGAGATAAACGAGACAGATAATAATCCCTATTAGAGGAAGGCCGCTTTTCATGACACCACTCACGCTGCGTTCCCGGCATATTGAAGCCGCCGGACCATGAACGTCCCGACAGTTCGCCGTCATTGCCTGCAGGGGCAACAACTATAATGCATGAATCTATAGCATATTTTTTACCGAAAAGGGGCCTCTTTTTCGGCTGTTTCAAAGAATCATCCCGTTGGGGGTTACCGGGAATGGCGGTGCGTACGACTGTTCGCAGTGAGTATGATTTTTCCCAGCAACAGGGGGGAAACATGCTGTTCAATGATGATCCGCCGAGTGGCTGGGAAAAGGGTATTCTCAACGAATACAATTACATATATAATTATAAGTAGCCGCGACCCCGATGGCACGGTTGGTGCTTGTTACCATTATAAATACCTTTACGAGGAGGGTTCCATGAGGAAGGAACGGATGAAACCGGTTGATATGGAAGGGCTATGGGGAAATGGCATCGACGTGCCGTTGACCGACAGACTTGATGAATTCTTTGAAAAGAATGACGTTGGTTTTGACGCGGTTTCTTCGTGGAACGATGAGGAAATTCTGAGTACCAGCTACTATGATCTGTTGAAATGGTATGCGCTGGATGACCCTTTCGCCTCGCTGTCTTCAGGTATCATGAAATCCTTGTCGCCACGAATGCCCGTTTTCAGCAGAGAGAGGGTAGACTTCATCAATTCCATTTACTGGAGTTGGGGTGGAGACTTCCGGTACGACCTTCCAGTATAACCGCAATGGGCCGCCCTGTTTTCTCCGTGGTGATGCGCTCCCCTGCGAAGGGAGGTGTTTCCCGTGGTATGGGGAGCCCGAGACGATTCACGGCATCCAGAGATACATGACCTGCACCCGGGGAGGCATACGGAGTGTCCCCCCTTCATGCGATATCACCTTTATCTGTCCGGAGAGCCCGTGAGATGCCTCTGAATAGATCGTTCCCCGGTATGTGCCCGGTCGCGAGTAGGTGATGATCTTCGGAGACGCAATCCCCAAAAGCAATTTCAATCTGTCGATCGCATCATCCATATACCCGACACGGTCGATGAGTTTCGTTTCAAGCGCCTGATCGGCAGTGAATATGCGGCCGTCGGCAAGGCGTTCTATTTCTTCACGTGTCAGCTGCGGCCTTCCGGCGGCGATAACGTTGACGAACCGTTGGTGAAATGAATCGATGACACCCTGCATGATCTGCCGTTCCTCGTCAGTGCTCGGCCGGAAGGGTGACCAGATGTCTTTCAACCTGCCCGATTTGACCGTTTCTTCTTTGATTCCCACAAGATCGAGGAGCCCTTTGATATCGAACTTCACGGCAATGACGGAAATGCTTCCCGTTATGGTCGTTGGATGAGCGATGATTTCATCGGTGGCTGTGGCAATGTAATACCCCCCCGAAGCGCCAAGGTCGGTAAGGCATGCGATGATCTTTGATCCCGTGGCCTTTCTGAAGGTGTTCAATTCGTGATAGAGAATGTCGCTTGCCGTTACGGACCCCCCCGGTGAATTGATTCGAAGAACCAAGCCCTTTACCGCTGTGTCCTGCCGGGCCTTCTTCAGGGCCTCGGTGATCTCTTCGACTATCGACGGCTCCCGCAGAAACGACGGATCAGAGTTCCCGTCATCGGAGATGATCCCCGAGACGGTAAGGATGAGTATCTTCTCTGCCCCATCTCCCTCGATCACCTGCTCCTCCAGTGGTTGCGGCTGGGAAATGAGGGGGATCGTCACAAAAGCACATCCACCGAGGACGAGGGAAAAAGCTAGGGCGAATATCACCACGTATCTATGCCCGTTCATGAGTACCTCCTTCGTTTCATGTATGGATGCATATCATAGCACATCACCAAAAGAAAGAAAGCCCCCGCGCGAAGTTGAACTGAACAGCGAGCGCAATTCCCGCTGCTTGCGGCGGGGTTAGCGAGCGAATAAAAATAACAATCTTCCTTAACAGTCGGAGATTCCCCGCAACTTGTTGCGGGGAG
>JAFGWZ010000154.1 GCA_016936905.1 Deltaproteobacteria bacterium
ATCAAGTAAGAACGGTGTCGACGGTCACTGGTGTAAGGCTGTTGTATCCCTAGAGACTAAAGAAAATACATCATTACAGTCAGGGGGCATGATGATGGTCAAAGCAATCGTTATTGGTGGCGCCGGCAAAATGGGAAGCCGGATAATCAATTTTATCGCCGCCTCCGACGGGATCGAACTCGTCGGTGCGGTGGAACGGAAAGGTCATCCCCTTCTGGGGAAGGATATCGGCGAGCAGGTAGGGCTCGGAACAACAGGCGTTGCCGTTGATGGTGACCTCGCGGCGTGTATCGATAAAGGCGACGTGGTTATCGATTTTTCTCATCACGACGCGGTGGTCGGACATCTCGGAATTGCCGCAGACCATAACAAAGCGGTTGTCATCGGCACGACCGGTCTCACCGCTGAAGAGATCGAGAAGGCCAGAAGCCTGGCAAAAAAGACGAAAGTCGTTCAGGCGCCGAACATGAGTGTCGGCGTCAATGTCATGTTCAAGGTTCTCGCCGATGTTGCCGGTATTCTCGGTGATGAGTTCGACGTTGAAATCGTGGAGGCCCATCACAATCTGAAGAAGGATGCGCCAAGCGGAACGGCGGTCAAGATGGCCCAGGTCATCGCCGAGCGCCTTGGACGGGATCTTGGAACAGACGCGGTATATGAGCGAAGAGGCATGATCGGCGCCCGTACGAAGAAGGAAATAGGCCTGCAGACCGTAAGGGCGGGAGATATTGTGGGCGAGCACACGGTGATTTTCGGAGGAATTGGAGAACGTCTCGAATTCATCCACCGTGCCCACAGCCGTGACAACTTTGCCAAGGGCGCGATCAGGGCGGCCAAATGGGTTGTAAACCAGAATAACGGCTATTATGATATGCAGGATGTTCTCGGCCTGCGGTAATCGTAACAGCGTAGAAACGACTGAAAGGTAAGTGGGGCGGTGCGGGAAGACGGGCAGAGGATCGTCTGCTTTATCGGCGTCGGTTCTAACGTGGCTGATCCCGTTTCAAACTGTCTGGAATCGATCGATCGCATTGCTTCATTTGCCTCGTCGAAGATTGCTCAGCGATCGTCGCTGTACCGGACCGAACCGGTGGGAGTGGCCGATCAGGACTGGTTTGTCAATTGTGTCGTCGAAATTCAGACCCCCCACAGGGCTTCGACTCTTTTGAGGATTCTTCAGGAGATCGAGAATGCAATGGGAAGGGTCAGGAACGAGCGGTGGGGGCCGAGGACCATTGATCTCGATATCCTGCTCTACGGCCAGAGTATCATACAGGAAGATGATCTGACCGTTCCCCACCCCGAACTTCACAATCGGCGTTTTGTCCTGGTGCCCATGTGTGAGATCGCGCCGTATGTGATTCACCCATCATACGGCATATCCATGATGGGCTTGCTGAACCGGCTTGAAGACCTGAGCGCCGTCGAACTGCTCAAAATGGGGCCGTCCATCTGCAGGTAAAGAATGTCAGCGGTGGCGACCGGTATGTCGTAAAGTGGCGAGAAATGAGAAGCGCCATAAGAACAGGTGGAGAATCTTTGGAATAATGATAGTTCGTTTACTGATAGCTATCGGCATCGTCTACCTCGCGTACCGGTTAGCCAAGAGAATCTTTCTGCCGGCAGGTGGGGAAAAAGAGGAATTTCTCCGGGAACCGCCGCCGCTTGCAAGTGAAGATACGGTGCGGGACCCCCACTGTGGCACCTATGTGTCCATAGGAGACGCATATAAAGAAACGATTGACGGAAAAGTCCTTTACTTCTGCAGCAAAGAGTGCTGTGAAACGTACAGGAAAAAAAGAGACATCCGGTAACGTATACGATAAGGGAGCTAAAGGGTGAGGGAGACAGTATGAAATTTTTCATTGATACGGGGAACATCGAAGAGATAAAAGAAGGACTTCGGCTCGGCATGGTCGATGGTGTCACCACCAATCCGACGCTGGTAGCGAAGGAGAAAAGGGATTTCGACACGGTGGTAAAGGAAATCCTTGAAATCGTTACCGGTCCGGTAAGCCTGGAATTAGTCAGCCTCAATGCCGATGGAATGGTGAAGGAAGGACGGAAACTGGCAAAGCTCGCCGATAACGTGGTAATCAAGGTCCCCATGATACCGGAAGGCCTCAAGGCGACAAAAATCCTGTCCGAAGAGGGAATCCGGGTAAACCAGACCCTGGTCTTTTCGCCCCTGCAGGCATTGATGGCCGCCAAGGCGGGGGCTGCCTATGTCAGCCCCTTTGTCGGCAGGCTTGATGACATATCACAGGTAGGGATGGACTTGGTTGAGCAGATCATTGCCATTTTTGACAACTACGATTTCGACTGTGAGGTCATTGTCGCGAGCGTGAGAAATCCTATTCACGTGCTCGACGCCGCCATGATGGGAGCCGATATCGCGACAATACCATTCAGCGTGCTCATGCAATTGGCGAAACACCCCTTGACCGACATCGGAGTAGAAAAATTTCTTGCCGACTGGAAGAAGGTTCCGAAAAAGAAATGATAGATTTTCTGAAAGATTCTTTCGATAAATTGCCCATATCGGGAGATAAGAAACACGTATTGAATCTTCCCAACACGATTACCATGGTCCGGATCGGGGTAATTCCGATCCTGTTCGTTCTGCTGGTCAATCCGGGCAGGGTGGTCAGCATGATCATTGCGGTGCTCTTCATTCTCGCCGCCGTGACGGACCTTCTCGATGGGTACGTGGCCCGAAAGTACGGCATCGTTACGAAGCTGGGAAAATTTCTTGACCCTCTGGCGGACAAGCTGATCGTCAACACCGCAATGATTCTCATGATTCCCATCGGGCGGATCCCGGCATGGATCGTGGCGATTATTATAATGCGGGACCTTGCCGTCGACGGACTGAGGAGCATCGCATCCGCCGACGACGTAGTCATCCACGCGAGCACCCTCGGCAAGCAGAAAACGCTGTGCCAGGTTATTGCCGTCTCCGCCCTGTTGATCCATTACCCTCTGTTCGGAGCCGACGCGCACGCCGTGGGAATCGTGACCCTTTGCATCGCCCTCGTATTGACGATCTGGTCGGGAGTCGATTACTTTGTGAAGTTTCTGAAGTCGCCGTGAGGGCCTGTCGAGGGGCGTTACTGAAAGCGATGGAATTATCATCCGCCGGGCAGATTTCTGTTGACAACGGAATCGTATTTTATTATTAACTACCATTCATTGACGCAGGCGGGCGTAACTCAGTGGTAGAGTGCCACCTTGCCAAGGTGGACGTCGAGGGTTCAAATCCCTTCGCCCGCTCCAGAACACAGCGGCGGCATAGCCAAGTGGCTAAGGCAGCGGTCTGCAAAACCGTTATTCACCGGTTCGAATCCGGTTGCCGCCTCCATATAAAATCAAGGGGCTGCGGGTTTTACCTGTGGCCTTTTTTATGCCCGGCGGCAGCCATGAGACAATACACCCCTCCTCTCTCCGGCCTTTGGAATTGCGGCGTCGAGATTATTTACGTCTTCCAAAAGGAATTCCCAATTTATCCATGCGCTTTCTGAGCGTATTCGGGTGAATCCCCAGCAGTTCGGCGGCGCCGCCGCTGCCGTTGATCTTTCCATGGGCCGTATCGAGTGCTTTCTTGATATGGCGGGCATTCAGCTCATCAAGGGGAAGAATCGCCATACCTTCTTCATTCGTGGAGCCTGTGCCGCGGTTTGATCCGATGAAATGATCGAAACTGAGGACGCCGTCCCTGCTTCTGATCAGTGCCCGTTCCACAATATTCTGCAGTTCCCGGACGTTGCCCGGCCAGTCGTATGCCTTCAGCCGTTCGATTGCCCCCGGTGCGATGGTAGGAATACTTCCTGTTTTCAGTTCTATGTTTTTCCGCTCAATAAAGTGGTGCACAAGGGCCGGTATGTCTTCCTTCCGCTGCCGGAGTGGCGGGATAATGATGGGAAAGATGTTGAGACGAAACCAGAGGTCTTCCCGGAACGTTGCTCTTTTCACCATATCCTCGAGCTGCCGGTGAGTTGCCGAGATGATCCGTATATCGACAGGAATCGTTTTTGTTCCACCCACGCGCTCAATTTCCTTATTCTGGAGGACGTTGAGGAGCCGCACCTGGACCTGTGGCGGCAGTTCTCCCACCTCATCGAGAAAGACCGTGCCTCCTTCGGCCCGTTCAAACCGTCCCCGTTTCTGGGCGATGGCGCCGGTAAACGCCCCTTTCTCATGGCCGAAGAGTTCGCTGTCGATGAGCGTTTCGGGAATGGCGCCGCAGTTCACCTTGATGAAGGGGCCGTTCCTCCGGTGTGAAGAATAATGGATGGCATTAGCGATGACCTCTTTCCCCACGCCTGTTTCTCCGTATAACAGGACAGGGCTGTCGAGGCGTGCCACCTGCCCGACCGATCTCATGACGTCCTTGAGGCCGAACTCGGCGCCCACAATTTCTTCGCCGGCAACTTCCCTGAGCCTCTGCTGAAGAAATCGGTTGTCGTCAGCAAACATATCCTTGAGCCTGGATACCTCCTGGTGCCTGAGGGCGTTGGCCATGGCAATGGCGAAGGGTTCGTGAACGATCCGCATTATCTCGGCGTGCTCGTCGTTGTACCTGTTCAGACCCTTGGCCATCAGGTTCAGAACGCCGATGCGGTTGCCCTCCAATTCAAGGCGGACCTCGATTGACGAAACATTGATATCCAGGCCGAGCTTTTCCATAACCTTAACCCTTTCAGGAATAAGGTCGGGACGATTGATAATCGTGACCGGTTCCATGGATGCCCACCGGGTGGCCCTGAATTCCACGCCTTCGGGAGGAAGGACGATCTTGTTCCCGAATCGTGCCTCAATCTCATCCCCCACGGAGGCGATGATGTGGGTAATATTAAGCTCGGGATCGTAGATTAACATGGTCATTGACGTGATGGGAATGATATCACGCATGTACCGGAGGCTGTTTTCAAGAGCCGTCTTGATATCGAGGCTTCCGCAGATGCGGACGGTAACCTGCCTGAAAAATTCATTCTTATCGATGTTC
>JAFGWZ010000155.1 GCA_016936905.1 Deltaproteobacteria bacterium
ACACGTCTCCCTCCGCCCGTTTCAGAAACTCTGCGGTTAGTGTTTTAAAGATCAGTGATATTTTACAGGGGCTTTTATGGATCTCCTGCATCGCAATGATCCCGCCGGCGCAGTCCGCGCCGATGGCCAGGGCGCCGAAGTACATGGACCGTAAATGGTTCCGGGTGCGCCGCCGGAGAGGGATCTTTACAATGGCCCGTTCGTTCGACAGCTCTACGACAGAGGGCCGGACGAATAATAAGAGGGGAATCTTGGTCAGGCCGAACAAACGTATCGTTAAGGTGCCGAGTATGTGGGGCGGGATATATTTCGAAAGGCGGCGAAGCATGGGTAATTCCTCCTGTTCATTCGAGGTTTGTGATAGAGAGGTTTGTATATGGAAACGGTGAAATAATCAACGATAAAACGGGAGGGGAGTGTATCTCCCCTCCCGTTTTTGTTTTACCCTATGTTGTACTGTTCCCGAACGAAGGGAAGCAACCCCGCCTTTTCAAGGCTGGGCAGCGGCGCGAGAAAGGTGACCTGTATGACCCCGGGAAGGCGGCCTATTTCGATGGCTCCGGTGATGGTGGCGCGATTCCTGACCTCGGGAACACTCATGCCAAGAAGCTTGGCGGCACGGTGCAGGCCGTTATCGGTCGCCTTGTTCAGATCGGCGCCGGTTCCTACAACGGAAACAGGCGCCGATTCCTCGATAGCGGAAAGGCCCCATTCCTTCGCCATGGCCAGTGCTTTTTCCCTCTCACCGGCTCCCATGGGTCTGGCAAGATAGGGAAGATCCTCAGTCAACGGAAAGATTACCGGGCCGTCGAGGGGCCTGTTCTTGACAACATGAACCTGGACGGTGACCGTGCCTGCCACGTCCATGGTATGGCCGGCGATTTCCCCGTCGCCCTGGAGGGCGTGCATGTCCCCCATGTAGACGCCCGCGCCGGGCACTTTAACCGGGGCGATGACAATCGTCCCCGGCCTGACAGCGTCGATGTCCATGTGGCCGTCGGTGCGCATTTCAAGCTGTTTCTCCGTCAGCGCGTACTCATGGGGGGCGCCGATGAGGAAGACGCCGAAATCGCCGGCGTTGTGGGAATCGGGCATCCTGACGGCAGGCGTCGTTCCGAGCTGCCCCATGAAGGGTCTCATGCGGGAGACGGTGCCGACGAGGTCGTGGGGGGCGAAAAGCAGGATCGAATGTTGGGTGCACGAATCTGAAAGCCCCGCGTACGTTCGAGCATCACGGGCGATTTTTTCCGCTCCCGCTTTGTCGACGGTCAGGCCTATGGCTCCCCTGTCATCGAAGACGACGGTGTATCCGTGCTCGAATTGAAAGGGAGTCAGCGGTGTGCCGCATTCGGCGCACCTGATGGCGTCCTGTCCGATTCCCTCGACCGTTGAGGAGGGGTGCATGGTTCCGCATTCGGGACATTTCTTGGCCACGAAGGGATCTCCGAGGAAATAACCGTCGATGACGCGGTCCTGTCCCGATGCCGTTGCCTTGGAGGAAACGGTAATCTCCCGTATCTTTATGGCTACGGCGTCTCCCGGCTCGGCGTTTTCGACTGCCACGGGCCGGGTTACCTCATGCCCCCCGCGAAGATGAGGCGTGATCATGGGACCCCAGCAGCCCGGCATGGTCATGGCTTCGATGATTCCACCGTCGCGGACGGGGCCGAGCATTTCCTGCTCCGGGTCAAGAATCCCGTTGGTGTATGTTGAAACAATTACCCTTTCACTGTGTTTCACCATTGTTTCACCTCCTGAAGTTTTTATGGTTTTGCTGTAAATACATTGAGAATCATGATGTTTCTCATGACGGTCGGGTGTCGGGCGGTGCCATTGCACCGAATCGTTCAGTATGCGCCGATCCGAACCGGAGCGGTGGTGACGGGGCAGTTACACGAACTCGATGGTAAGATCAGGAAATTCCTTGTGAAATTCGGCTTCGAGGTTTTTCAGGATGGAAGCGGAGATCGCCATGGCAATTCCCGCGCAGGTCAAACATCCCGGCTGGCGGCTCACGAAGTCCGTGAAGATATAGAGGTGATGATGTTCCTCACTCCACCGGACTTTTTTGACAAGCCCGAGCTTCGCGACGGAGAGGTCGCTCTCGGGATCTTTGACCCTGTCAAGGACCGAGTCGATTTTTTCTCTCATCAAACGGTTCATCATGAAGCTTTCTATTTTTTTTCTCATTGTAGCCGAGATTATGCCTTTATTCAATGGGGGAAATACATTTCGGGCGCTATTGCCCCCATTCATTTTCACTGGGTCTATGGATCTTCTTGATAAATCTACAGCGTGCTTCAGGCAATTCCAAAACTCGACCTTCAGTCTCAGACAGTTGGAATTGCCGGTCTTCCGCTTTGCTGTGATTTATTCGCAAAAAGATCCATGAAGACCGCTCAAATGAGTTGGGCAGCGAGCTCAGCCACCGCTGCTTGCAGCGGGATAAGCAAGCGAATTGCAATAGAATTTTCCTTGTCAACCAGAGAACTCGCGCAACGTGTTGCGGAGAGGTTCAATTTTCGTTTGGGCAACAGCCCGATTTTGCTTGACCGTTACGGCCCCTTTAACTATATTCAATTATCAGTCAAGAACCGGACGGCGCCGGGCGCCGCCGTATGCCGTGAACGGGGGGTGCCGTGAAAATAAAGGTGGAAAAAGACAAGATCATCCAGGCGGTTAAGAAGACGGAAGGCATAGAACTTGTCCTGAATGATGCCGCCGACGCCAAGGAGGCGCTCGACTTCATTCTCAGGCGGACTGAATTATTTGAAGGCGATCATTATCAGAAACTGAAGGATCTTACGGTGACATCCGTTCAGGAATACAAGACCTCGGCGGTCGATTATACGGTGCAGTTCGTATTGGAATTCATTTTTGAAGATGACGCCACCCTTGACCAGAAGGCTGGATTCATCAAGGATATGCAGCGTTTTTTCAATAAATTTTGACGGCTTCGTAAGAAGTCGAAAAGGCCTCTCGTCTCATTTCGACTTTCCCTCTGTCATTCCGACCTGTCCCATATGTCATTTCGAACGAATGTGAGAAATCTTTTGCACTTGCGCTCGGTCGGAAGGGCAGATTCCTCACGCGCCCGCGGCGGTTCGGAACGACATGCGACCTATGGGTTAAGAATTCTCGTCGCTCACGCTCCTCGAAATGACAGAGGCAAGAGGTTAAAATGACACATTAATCCGACTTTTTGCGACTTTACCAATAGTAACTCCGGAATGACTGAGTGACGTGTGCCGCCTTATAATTTCTCCATATCGACCGTTATCTTCAGGGTTCCGTCTTTTACCATTGCCGCCTTGATTGATTCGAGCCACCGTCGGAAGTACTCCTCCCCCTTCATCTTCTGCAGGTAATTCTTCATCTCGTTTTTCTGAGCATCATCGAGCTCTTTAAAATCGACCTGCTCCCGGTCCTTGAAGGAAGCGATAATATAATCGCCGTTGATGAAAGAGGGCTTTTCCGGGTAGGGTTCCCGGCTTGAAAGGACGAACAGTTCACGTGCCAGTTCCACCGATGTCCCGATCAGGGGGATTGCGGCACCCGGCAGGAACGGGCCGGTCTCTCTGACCCGTACACCTTCTTTCGCTGCGACTGCACGGAGAGGTTCTCCCTTTTTCAATTCGCTGAGGATATGATCCGCCTTCAGCCGCGCCCTGTCCCTGCTTTCCTCCCGGACGTAGTGAGTCCGTACGTTGCTTTTCACGTCCTCCAAGCCGGGAATGTATGACGGCATTATCTTCTGAACTTTTACGATGTAAAATGCCTTACCGTCCGAGAGGACGGGGGTCGTTTCCCCCGCCTTCATGTCGAATATGTATTTTTCTATGTCTTCAATTTCGGCGACACCGGGGGGGATGTCGCCTCGGGATACCGGTGGAAATGTCCGTATCTCCAACATATTGTCCCGGGCGTATTCGTCGAAGTTCTGTTCCTGGTAGACGATGTCGTTTGCTGTCCGTGCCGCCTCCGCCGCCCTGTCCAGCCCCTCGGCGAGGCTCAAGGCATCCCTGACAGCCTCTCTCACGTCAGCAAGCGGTTGTACCTTCCCTTCCGATGTCGTAAAGTCGCTCTTATTGCCGTTATAGTAGTCGATGATGGCTTCTTCAGATATTTCAGCATCCTGGGCATAATCCTTTCCGGGAAAGGCAAGAGCGGCGATCTCGATTGTCTCCGGTATCCTGAACGACTCCTGATGATTCTCAAAATACTTCCGCAGTTCATCGTCCGCCGGCTTAATCGTATTGATGAAAAACGTCTCGGGAATACTGATAAAGTTAATGTTTATTTTTTCATTCTGTATCCGGTAAATGTCGAATACTTCCTCGTCCGATACCTTAACCCCATCGCGGATGAGTCGTTCAATCTTCTGAATCTTCAGGGTTCTCCTCTGGATCATTTCGAAGTCTTCCGGCGACATTTTATTATACCGGAGCATGCGATGATAAAGGCCGGGATCGAAAGACCCGTCCCGCTGAAAGGGAGGAAATGAATAGATCGACTCCCGGATTTCTTCATCACTTACATCGAGATGGTAATCATCCGCTTTGGCAAGCATTACCGCCTCATTTATAATGGTGTCCAGAGCCCGGTGTTTCAGGTTCAGCGAGTCAAGCAGTTCATCGGTCAATGAGTCTTTGAATCGTTCGCGGTAGAATTCAAGAAGTCTCGTATATTCATTTCTGAACTCAACATAGCTGATGGCCCTGTCATTGACGATTGCCAGGGTCTCAGTCTGCCTCCCGCTTTTGAGAGAACCGAAATAAAAAATGAAGACGATGATGATAATGCCCAGAATTACCTGCACGAACCATGCGCGGGCATGCTTTCTCATGATTTGCAGCATAGAAAATCCCCTTCCCCCTGTCTCATGACCGTTGGTTAGAACATCAGGATCATGACGGGTATACCTAGTATAGTCCCCCGTAAATTGCAATATTTTTTTAGAAATACGTTGCTTAGGGCCTGTAAATGCTGTATAGGAAATCGTGGTAAAAAAAAGAGGGGGAAAAAGCATTGCTATTCGATTTTGTTTTAGGAATGTTTTCAAATGATCTGGCGATTGATTTAGGAACGGCCAACACATTGGTCTGTGTGAAGGGTGAGGGAGTTGTCCTCAGCGAGCCGTCGGTCGTGGCAGTCCACCGTGACGCCCGGGGGGTGAAGAAGGTCCTTGCCGTGGGTACTGAGGCGAAGCGAATGCTCGGAAGAACACCGGGCAATATCGTCGCGATCAGGCCGATGAGAGATGGAGTCATCGCCGATTTTGAAATCACCGAGGCGATGCTGCGACATTTTATTCTCCGCGTTCACAACAGGCGGGCGCTGGTTCGGCCCAGGATTATCATCTCCATACCGTCGGGTATTACCCAGGTTGAGAAGAGAGCCGTCAAGGAAACCGCTGAATCCGCGGGAGCACGGGAAGTATATCTCATCGAAGAGCCCATGGCGGCGGCCATCGGGGCGGGCCTGCCCATAACGGAGCCGATCAGTTCAATGATCGTCGACATCGGCGGTGGAACAACGGAAGTTGCCGTTATTTCACTGGCCGGTATTGTCTATGCCAAGTCCGTCCGGGTTGCCGGCGATAAACTCGATGAGGCAATCGTCCAGTATATGAAGAGGAAATACAGTCTCCTCATCGGAGAGCGTAGCGGTGAAATGATAAAAACGAGCATCGGGTGCGCTTACCCGGATGATGAGATCCGCACGGTGGATGTAAAGGGAAGAGACCTTATTTCGGGCATACCGAAAATCATAGAAATAAACTCGGAAGAGATACGAGAAGCAATTATGGAACCGGTGAGTATCATCGTCGATGCCGTAAAGGATGCCCTTGAAAACGCGCCTCCTGAGCTGGCAGGTGATATTGTCGACAGGGGCATTGTGTTGACGGGAGGCGGTGCCCTCTTAAGAAATCTGGATGTTTTGCTGCGTGAGGAGACAGGCCTACCAATTTCCATATCAGATGACCCCCTTTCAACGGTTGCCAGAGGGGCCGGGATGGCATTGGACGAGATTGATCTTTTGAAAGAAGTCGCCATTCAACTGTAATCCCATGCTGTTTACCTGCTGGTGATTTTCTTTCCTGGTGCGATCTATCCGCGCATGTACGGTAATCCTTGGAGGTAGACTGCTGCCCCGGAATTCTCTGGTAGGATGCGAAATGTCTTTTCACAGGAAATACCGATCAATAATCATCATAGCATTCCTTACGTTCATATTCCTCATCATGCTGTCGTTGATTTTCAAACCGTCCGGAGAGACCGGGTTTTTTAAAAAACTGGCCCTCGAAACGGTGGCGCCCCTGGTATATGTCGTTAATGTTTCCATACATGGTATTGATTCGACATGGAACCGGTACATCTTTCTTGTGGGACTGGAAGAAGAAAACAGAAAATTGACTGAGCGTCTCGCGGTTCTGGAAGGCAGGGTGAATGCCTTAAGGGAGGCGAATCTGGAATGTGATCGGCTCAGGCGTCTCATGGGAATTCGGGAGACGCTGGAAGTGCCCACCATCACCGCCCGCGTTGTCGGACGGGAACGCTCATCCCTGTTCAAAACGGTGGTTATCAATCGGGGAAGTCTTGATGGCGTAACCGCCGGAGCGCCTGTGCTCATCCATGAAGGAATCGTGGGGAGGGTTACCGATGTATCGTGGAATGTCTCCACCGTCCTCCTGCTGATCGATTATAACAGCAATATAGACGCCCTCGTGCAGGAGGGGCGGGCACAGGGAATTCTGCAGGGCGCCGGCGCCATGGAATGTACCCTCAAGTATGTGGAACGCTCGGAAAAAATCAAGGTTGGCGACCTCGTCGTCTCTTCCGGGATGGCCGGTGTGTTTCCCAAGGGGTTGCCGCTGGGAACGATCACCGCTATCGACAGGGAAACATCCGTTCTGTTCCAGCGGATAAAGGTTATTCCGGCGGTTGACGTTTCGAAACTCGAGGAAGTGCTCGTCGTGGGGGGGGAGGACCGGAAGAAGCAATGATCTATTATGGCGCCGTTTTTGTGCTGTCAATTTTCCTGGTGGTGTTCCAGTCAACCGCGCTGGACCTTCTGTTTCTGGGGAAGATACGGCTGGAGCTATCGCTTATCGTTGTCATATACGGCGGCCTGTACATGGATGCCGTCAAGGGGGGGGTGTTGTCGCTTCTGCTGGGCTTTCTGCTCGATTCAATGACCGGTGTGATGCCGGGACTCTACACGTTTATTTATGTGGCTGTCTTTGCCCTCACCAAACGCCTTTCCTATCGAGTATACCCGGAGGGGATAACAACCGTCATTCTCCTGACGTTCTTCTGTTCGCTGGCCGAAGGGATGATCATCGTGCTTATTTATAAAACGGGATTCGGTATTGACGCGTTTCACGAAATATTCAATACCTACCTGCTCCAGTCGCTCGTCGTCGCCGTCATCGCGCCGGCCTGTTTTAGCATGCTCCATAAGATTCAGGAAATAACCGGTGAAAGAGCGGAAACGTAAATTAACTTCTTATGATCCCGGTGAGTTCAGGCGGCAGTTTTCTGTCCTGCTGTGGGTTGTCCTGTGCGTGTTTTTCTTTCTGTCCTTTAAAATGTGGTATCTTCAGATCATCCAGGGAGACGAACTCCGGCAGCGGTCACACAACAACCGGATCCGGCTCCAGGAAATCGCGCCGCTGCGGGGGCTTATCCTGGACAGGGACGGAGATATTCTGGTAGACAATCAGGCGTCCTTTGACATTTCAATCATTCCGGAGACGGCGAAAGATGTAAAAAGCGTCATAAGAAAACTGTCCGATGAATACAAGCTGGGGCGGGAACCTCGTGCCGATGGAAATTCGTCGCGACGATACACGGCAAAACCATTCGTTCCCCGCAAGCTCTTCAGAAATATCGGTCGAGAGAAGCTGGCGGTCGTGGAAACGAATTCCCTCGATTTGTCCGGTGTCGTTGTAGATGTTGTCCCGGTCAGAAAATATGTTATGGGGGAGATGATGGCCCACGTGCTCGGATATGTGGGTGAAATCAGCCTGAATGAACTGAAGCACGAACGGAACGACATATATCGGCCGGGGGATATCATCGGAAAACTCGGCATTGAGAAATGTGTGGATCACTACCTGAAAGGCGAGCGGGGGGGGCAGCAGATCGAGGTGAATGTCAGCGGCAGGAAGCTGGATGTTCTCGGGCAGGTCCCCGCCATACCGGGAAACACGGTAGAATTAACCATTGACAGGGATCTGCAGAAGGCGTGCTGGGATGCCTTCCAGGAAAAGGCGGGCTCGGTCATCGTAATGGATGTCCGTGATGGTTCAATACGCGCAATGGTGAATAAACCATCGTTTGATCCGAACCTATTCAACCGGGGCATCTCCGGTGACGACTGGAATCGCCTGGTGGAAAACCCCTTATCGCCGCTGCAGAACAGGGCCATATCGGGGCAGTATCCCCCCGGGTCGACCTTTAAGATCATAGTTGCGGCGGCGGCGCTGGAAGAAGGGGTAATAAGCGGGGATACGACATTTTACTGCAACGGTACGTACGATGCCCTGAGCAGGCCGTTTCGGTGCTGGGAAAAAGATGGACACGGAAGGATCGATCTTTACCGGGCCATCGTCGAATCATGCGATGTTTATTTCTACAATGTGGGTTCCCAGGTCGGTGTGGAAAAGCTGGCCGAATATGCCCGGGGATTCGGGTTCGGAACGAAGACAGGGATCGACCTGCCGTCCGAAGAGGATGGCCTGGTTCCTACCCGGGAATGGAAGCTGAGGAAATTTGGTGAACCGTGGCAGATCGGCGAAACGGTGACCTTATCGATCGGCCAGGGGTTCATTCTGGTGACCCCCCTTCAGTTACTTCGGGCCTACTGTGCAGTGGCAAACGGAGGCACGCTCTACCGGCCAAGGCTGATCACGTCGATACGAACGGAAGATGGAGATATCGTTGATGAATACAAGCCCCAGGAGCAGGGGCGGCTTCCGGTTTCTCCGGAAACGATAAAACGACTGCAGAGAGCGCTGTGGGGCGCCGTCAATGATAATCGAGGCACCGGGGCGGCATTGAAGCGTAAGACCAGGGATGTGTGCGGAAAAACGGGGACAGCCCAGGTCATCGAACAGCCCCGGGAAGAAGATCCGGTGAAAGATCAGGTAGATGTTCCCTATCAACACCGTGATCATGCCCTTTTTGTCTGTTATGCGCCCTATGAGCATCCCGAGGTGGCAGTCATGGTCGTGGTTGATCACGGGGGGCATGGAGGTTCCGTGGCGGCCCCCATCGCCAGGAAGGTTATCGACCGCTATTTCGACATGAAGAGAATAAAAGATTCGACAGGGAAGGAGCCGAAAGTGCAAGCCTCGGCTGGAAAGACGGGAAGACTGTGAAGATAGACAGACGATTGCTCATAAATGTCGACTGGGTGCTGCTCGCTCTAGTGGTGACCATCATCGGGATCGGGCTGGTCAATCTTTACAGCACCGGTTACAACATCCATACGGCGACGAAACCGCTCTACATGAAACAGTTCACCTGGGCCCTCACCGGCCTTGCCCTGATGATTATCGCCGCAAGCGTGGACTACCATTTTTTCATACGATACGGGTATGTCATCTATGGCCTGTCGCTTCTACTTCTCGTCTGGGTAACAGTCCAGGGGCATATAGCTCACGGTTCTCAACGCTGGATTTATCTGGGCGGATTTTCGATCCAGCCGTCGGAACTCGTTAAATTAACGGTCATCATTGCGCTGACGAAATATATCGCCGAGAACAAATTCGGTGACAAGTACCACATTCACAACCTCGCCGTTCCGTTCGCCGTTGTCGCCCTTCCGTGTTCACTGATCGCCCTGCAGCCCGACCTGGGGACGGCCCTCTTCATTGTGATTCTCTTCTTTTCCCTTATCCTTTTTGTCGGCGTCAATCGAAAAGCCGTCATGATCTTCGCTGCCGGCGGGATGGTCGTTGCCCCTCTCCTGTGGTTTTTTCTCAAAGATTATCAGCGGGAGAGAATCCTCACGTTTCTCAATCCGGAAAGGGATCCCCTCGGCGCCGGATACCATATCATACAGTCGATTATCGCCATCGGATCAGGGGGACTCTGGGGAAAGGGTTTTTTAAAGGGAACCCAGAGCCAGCTCAAGTTTCTTCCCGAGCAGCAGACTGATTTCGTCTTTTCCGTCTTTGCCGAAGAATGGGGATTTGTCGGCGCCCTTGTCGTACTGTTCCTGTTTTTCTCGCTTGTGCTCTGGGGCATCAAGATTGCCCGCAATTCAAGAGACTTGTCAGGAACTATCCTGGCGTTGGGGGTTACCGTCTCTATCTTCTGGAGCGTTTTGATCAATATCGGGATGGTGCTGGGGATTCTCCCCGTCGTGGGCATCCCGCTGCCGTTCATGAGCTATGGAGGATCGTCAATGGTAGTATTGCTGATCGGCGTCGGGTTGCTCCTGAACGTGAGCATGCGACGGTTTATGCTGCAGTCGTGACGGCGGAAACGGATCTTTTCGTTGTTTCATCTTGACAGACCGGATTTCCCCCTTTATCATCGCCGGGCTTGGTGAGCTTTTTTAAAAAACTGCGTGCAATCGTGCAGCCGGACCGCCGGCATCAGGCAGTCGGAAGTTATTGTCATTTCAACGGAGGATATACATTCATGGCGGACAAGAGAACAAACGGAGATATCATCGCATTTCTCGGGAGAGGAACGGAGTTTGACGGGAAGCTTATCATCAGGGGTTCCATCCGGATTGACGGCGAGTTCAAGGGAGAGATCCTGGGATCGGGGACACTGATCATCGGGGAAGGCGCCGAGGTGGAGGCAAACATAGCCGTTGATAACCTTTTGATATTCGGCAGCGTCAGGGGCAACTGCGACATCGGCGAACGGGTGGAGATCTGCTCATCCGGCCGGCTTGTGGGAAATCTGAAAACCCCGACCTTCATCGTGCAGGAGGGGGCGACGTTTGATGGAGATTGCCACATGGAAATCCCGGCGGGGAAGAAGGGTTCCGAAAACGTCTGACGGTGAACCTTTCTTCCGGACCGTTGAGACGGCTCCGTTTTGCCTGTCATTTCAAAACCGGAGAAACATGAAACCCATCGATGGACACAGTCCATATTCAGGTTAAAAAATGCTTGACAACACCAAAGAGTTATGGTTAGTAGTGCCCGACTTTGAGAGAAGCGGTATTGAAGGGTTTTACAGTGAGGCACGTGAGTGAACATACAAAAGGTCTTTATGGCGAAGGGGTTGTTCTCGCGGTCAGAGTAAACCTGTACGGTATGTTGTCATAACCGAGTGATTTCCTGTTGAAACACTCGGTTTTTTTTTGCTTATAGGAGAGTGTGGGATGATTGATATTAATTCGACATTTTGGATTCAGCTGGTAAATTTTGTTGTTTTGATGTTCGTGTTAAACGTGATCCTTTACAAACCCATTTTGAGTGTCATGGAGAAAAGGAAACAGCATCTTCAGGGTCTCGATGACGAAGTTAAATCGCTCGAAGAAACGGTTGACCGGAAGGTGGCGGATTACGAAGAGAAGCTGCGGCAGGCTCGACTGGATGCGATGAACGAGCGAAACGAAATCCAGCGGATGGCATCTGACGAAGGCAAGGCCGTGACCGATGAAGCACGACAGGAAATTGCTAAATTGGTTGAAGGTTTCAAGAAAAAGATGAATAAGGAAATGGCCGATGTCCGCAAGGTTCTGAAGAGCCAGGCAGAGAAGATATCCGTAGAAATTTCGGAGAAGGTTTTGGGGAGGAGCATCCAATGACACGAGAATCAATGAAGAAACTTCTATCCGGGCAGCTTATAACGCGGTCGATTCTGCCGGCGCTTCTCTTTGTTCTGGTGACGGCGGCCTTCGCATACGCATCGGGTGGCGGCGGAGAAGCCGCGGCGGGCGGTCACGATCATCATCAGCTTGTCGATTTCGGCTGGCGTATCGTCAATGTTGGTATCCTGCTTGGAGTGCTCTGGTGGCTCGCTGCTAAGGGTATCAAGGGATTCCTCTCGGGGCGCCGGGAGGGCATAAAATCAGCAATGGACTCGGCGATCGAAACCAAAGAAGCGGCGCAGAAGAAGTTTGATGAATATTCCGCCAAGCTGGACAAGGCAACCGGTGAAATTGAGGAAATTGCACAGATGATCATGGCGCAGGGGCAGGCTGAAAAGGAAAAAATCATCGAAGATGCCAAGCGCAGCGCCGAGAAGATGAAAGCGGATGCGTCCGCCAGGATGGAGCAGGAATACAATAAACTGAAGAACGAACTCAGGCAGGAAGCCGCCGTGCTCGCCGTCGAGATGGCTGAATCAATATTAAAGAAGCAAATAAAGAAGGCTGATCATGAAGAAATGGTCAAGGACTTTTTGGATAGGATGGTGAGGTTAAATTGAGAGGGAGCGAGATTGCAAAACGATATTCCAAGGCTTTCTTTGCAATAGCCGCGGAAGAGGCTAGGTACGAAGAATATTATAATGAACTTACAATATTTTCTTCTCTCCTTGAGCAAAACGACAATCTCAAGGGGTTCTTTATCAATCCTATGTTTGCTCAGACTGATAAAGCCGCGGTGCTTAATGAGGTGCTGAAGAAAATAAAGGTGTCTCCCATCACGGCCAATTTCCTCAGGCTTCTGGTGGACAAGCGCCGAATCGGAGCCCTGCAGGATATCGGGGCGTGCTACCAGGATCTGATGGACTCAGTGCTCGGCAAGGTGAGGGTCCAGGTAAAGTCCGCTTACAAGCTGTCGGATGACATGATGGCGCAGATCAAAGCAACAATGGAGAAGATTACCGAGAAAACGGTTGAAATGGAAACCGAACGGGACGCATCGTTACTCGGCGGTGTTGTCGTGAAGGTCGGCGATACCCTCTATGATGGAAGTGTTAAAACCCAACTTAGCAATATAAGGGAACTCTTAAGGGAGGAGATATAAGGAATGGAAGCAATCAAAGCAGAAGAAATAACCGCGATCATTTCCAAACAGATCAAGGATTATGAGAAAAAGTTAGATGTAAGCGAAACCGGGACGGTGTTGTCTGTTGGCGATGGTATCGCTAGGGTCTATGGTGTTGAGAATGCGATGGCGATGGAGTTGGTGGAGTTCCCTGGTGGTATTTTAGGAATGGTCCTGAACCTCGAAACGGATAACGTCGGTGTTGCCGTTCTCGGGGAAGACACCCACATTAAAGAGGGTGATATTGTCAAGCGAACGGGGAGAATCGCAGAGGTTCCCGTCGGAGAAGCGGTTCTGGGCCGCGTAATCGACGCCACGGGCGCTCCTCTGGACGGCAAGGGTCCCATTGAAGCAACGGAAACGCGAAGAATCGAAATGGTTGCCCCCGGCGTTATTCAGAGGCAGCCGGTCAACCAGCCCCTGTACACGGGGCTCAAGGCGATCGACGCCATGACGCCGATCGGACGGGGACAGCGGGAACTGATCATCGGCGACCGGCAGATCGGGAAAACGGCAATCTGCATCGATTCGATTATCCGGCAGAAGGACACCGGTGTAAAATGCATCTATGTGGCCATCGGTCAGAAGAAATCCACCGTTGCCCAGGTTGTCGAGGCGTTGAGAAAATATGATGCCATGGATTATACCTGCGTCGTTTCGGCGACGGCAAGTGACCCGGCAACCCTCCAGTACATCGCGGCGTTCGCGGGATGCAGTATCGGTGAATACTTCCGAGACAGGGAACAGGACGCGTTGATACTCTATGACGACCTTTCAAAACAGGCCGTGGCGTATCGGCAGATCTCGTTGCTCCTGAGAAGACCTCCGGGACGTGAGGCCTTCCCCGGCGACATCTTTTACAATCACTCACGGTTGCTCGAACGGGCCGCGCGGGTCAGCGCGGACCTCGGCGGCGGTTCTCTTACGGCGCTGCCCATTATCGAAACACAGGCGGGCGACGTTTCAGCATACATTCCCACGAACGTTATTTCAATTACCGACGGTCAGGTCTACCTTGAGCCGGATCTATTCTATGCCGGTGTAAGGCCCGCCATCAATGTCGGTCTGTCGGTGTCCCGTGTCGGTGGAGCCGCCCAGGTAAAGGCGATGAAACAGGTGGCGGGAACGCTGAAGCTCGACCTGGCGCAGTACCGGGAACTGGCCGCCTTCGCGCAGTTTGGCTCGGA
>JAFGWZ010000156.1 GCA_016936905.1 Deltaproteobacteria bacterium
CGATCATCCGTCCGTTGTCACCCTCGATCTCGGCCTCCCCCCCCATCCCGCCGGCGTTGAAGAGGGGTTCGCGACGCTGAATGATATTTTGACCGATCAGCCTCAGACAAAGGCGATCATTATCACCGGAAGGGGTGAAAAGGAGCACGCCCTTCGGGCCGTCGGCATGGGCGCCTACGACTTCTTTTATAAACCCATTGAAATTGAGGAATTGAAGGTGATCCTCCGGCGGGCGTTTCACCTCTCCCATCTCGAACGGGAACATCGTGAGCTACAGCGGCAACTGAGCGGTGATTCATTCGAAGGCATGCTGGGGACAAGCGCCAAAATGCAGGACGTCTTCGCCATGATCCGGAAGATCGCCACCACCGATGCACCGGTGATGATTGAAGGAGAAAGCGGTACGGGCAAGGAACTGGTGGCCCGGGCGATCCATCGGAGAAGTCTCCGTAACGAAGGCCCGTTTATCGTCATCAACTGCAGCGCAATCCCGGAAAACCTCCTTGAGAGTGAACTTTTCGGTCACGAAAAGGGGGCATTTACCGGCGCTCATGTTCAACGAAAGGGCCGGTTCGAGATGGCTGATGGCGGCACCCTCTTCCTCGATGAGATCGGTGAATTATCCCTGCCGCTCCAGGTTAAACTGCTCCGCTTTCTTCAGGAGCAGGTTATCGAACACGTCGGCGGTCGAAAGGAAATCGAGGTGGATACTCGCGTCATTGCCGCGACCAATCGGGACTTGAAAGAGGCCATGAAAGACGGACATTTTCGGGAGGATCTCTATTTCCGTCTCGGCGTCATCAACATCTATCTTCCCCCGCTTCGTGAACGGGAAGGTGATCTTATAGTATTGGCGAAGGCGTTCCTTCGAAGATACGCCGAGGAACACAAGAAAAAGCTCACCGGATTCACCAGCGCCGCCACGGAAGCAATTGAAAAATTCGAATGGACCGGTAACGTCCGGGAACTGGAAAACCGCATCAAGCGGGCCGTCATCATGGCGGAAGGCAAGCGCCTGACGCCTAAAGACCTTGAAATGGAAACACCGAAACCGAAGTACGACAGCATGAGCCTCAAAGACGCCCGTGATGCCATGGAAAAGGAACTGATCGAGCGGGCCTTGGACCGCAATAAAGGCAACGTCACCAAAACGGCGGTCGAACTCGGCGTGAGCCGCCCTACCCTCTACGACCTCATGCAGAAAGCGGGAATCACGGGGGAGGGAGAGAAAGACAGGGTGTAGGGGATAGGGTGTAGGGTGCTGTCGGAATCCTTTACACATTGAAAACATAATCTGAGAAACGTTCGGACTTCTCGTGCTGCACTCATGCAGAAAGCGCCACAAATAAAAGAATATAATGCTGTATTTACAATTCTTTATAGCGCTGTCGTTAATGAGAGAACCTTTGAATTCCTTTTTGGCAAAGTTATTGCACTTTAAATAATAATGAAAGAATATTTTTTAACAAGTCATAATTAAAATAGATTCTAGAGAAAGGGATGGGTTGTGATGCAGAGCAGTTTAAAAAAAATATTTAAACAACTTCTCATACTAACAGCCTTGACACTAATAGTATATCCCATGCAAGCAGTAGCGATTCCTCAGCTCATAGTGGCTCCGAGCGGCACAGACGCAGTGTATTATGGAGAGTCTGATGGCTATCTCGACTATTGGGCGGATACATTCTTGCCGGAAACCTCCGAATATCACGGATTTGTCATACCTGAAAGCGGGGGATACTTGAGCGTAGCTGCGGATTACGATGTTCTTCAAAATTACAGTATATATTTATTGATGGATAACGGTGGTACTGATTATGGCGCTACATATAACAATGTGGCTTTTCAATTAGTAACGACCTTCCCTGATATTATTGAAACAACTCAGATTGATGGTTACACAAATCGCCCGTACTGGGGTGTCAATATAGGGCTCGTTAATACTACTTCCGGGTCCGGGTGGAACAAAATAACCGACTCCGCATTTTCAGGAAAGAATTATTACGAATTCAGCGCGAAACTGGAATATGACTCTGATCTTCCTGATGGGCTGTATTTTTTCGCGATAGTTGATGATAATAACGATAAAAAATTAGAGGACACACTTACGAGCAGTGATACTTTCTCTCCCAAAACCGCCAGTTCACAGCATATTGTCCCCGAACCGATGACCATGCTGCTTCTCGGCTTCGGCCTCTTGGGACTTGGTCTTGCGAGGAGAAAGAGTTAAGCAGTTTACTTAATCTATTAAGGTAGTTGACAGCGCCTGCCGGATTCAACCGGCGGGCGTTTTTTTATTTTACCTAGGGACTTCCTGGCCCCAAGCCCCTATCCCCTAAACCCTGAATTTTTATCCTCGTGCCTTGATCCTCGATCCTTGTTCCTGTTTTTTTCCTCCCCCCCAACCCTCTACACCCTTTTCTTCTGCTGTCGAAAAACTTTACAATTCCCGATTCACGCATTGATGTCTCATAAGTAACCATTATTACTACCTTTTCACTCACCACTCATCAGTAACCACTCACCACTACAGAAAACTGTCGGAATACTTTACAAATTTAATGACTGGCAAATAATATATATAATAGCGTAATGTAGAAATTCCGTCACCCTCCAGGCTTGTATTTACAACAATATCTTATACATATTAACATTCTTATTTAAATGCACACACAAGAGTACAATATGGCATATACATTGCTTCAATAAATATCAAAAGATAAGAAATAATTATTTTGCAACATATAAAGGAGATGGAACGATGAAAAAGACACTACTGTTGAGCATCATGATTATGTCATTAATGGTAATTCCTTTATCGGCAAGCGCATTCGTGATCAACGACACTGGTGACAGCGCCTACTGGGGTGGACGTGTTGTGAATAAAACCCCGACGTATTACGGCGATGAAATATCCGGAGGTTTAAATGAGTTTTCCGTCGACAGTCTTACAGCGGGAATAATAACCCAGAACGAAATAGACTATTATTCATTCACACTAAAAGGTGATTACTTCTACAACGCTTATTATGACGTGGGGTTAGCACAGGACTATCCTCCTGGAGACCTGTACCTCAGTACGTCAGGATGGCGTACTAATGGGACCCTTGCTCATTATGCAGACGACACATTTAGGGCAGATGAGGGTTGGAATTACGTGTTATCTTCCGACCGTAGTAATGCGGGTCTTTATGAACTTGATTTCGAGACAATCACAATGACAAGTGCCCCCTCTAATTACATTTACCGGGCAGATCAAGCATGGACAGGTGGATACGGAGATTTAGTATCTAATGATGTAATCATAAACTTTTATGTTGACGATACCAATCATAGCGATAGCTATTTACAGTTTCTACTCAGCGCGGACGTGATATTGTTAAACTTAGATCAAATCGGTTACCACTGGACCATGGCATGTGGTAATGATGTCGTCGAAGGCGGCGGTACACCCGTTCCCGAACCGATGACCATGCTGCTTCTCGGCTTCGGCCTCTTGGGACTTGGTCTTGCGAGGAGAAAAAGTTAAGCAGTTTACTTAATCTATTAAGGTAGTTGACAGCGCCTGCCGGATTCAACCGGCGGGCGTTTTTTTATCGTACCTCAGGACCTCCCTGCCCCCCCCTACCCCCTAAACCCTGAATTTTTATCCTCGTGCCTTGATCCTCGATCCTTGTTCCTGTTTTTTCCTCCACCCAACCCCCTACACCCTATTTTCTTCTGTTGTCGAAATTCTTTACAATTCCCGATTCACGCATTTATGTCTCATAACCAACTATTATTACTATCTTTCTACTCATCACTCATCACTCACCACTCACCACTACAGAAAACTGTCGAAATACTTTACAAGTCCTGAACTGCAGGAGACACCGCCGCCATGATCCTGCAGACAGGACATTATTTTATTCTACAATGATTTATTATAGTTACAGAGTTGATAGTATAATCACGTCTCTGAAAACGATCCTGGCACACCCCTTGCTTAATATACATACAAAAGGAATCATGTTTACAAATTAAATGAATATAGGGTTAGGAAAGGAGGAAAGAAATGAAAAAGGGCAGGAAATTTTGGGGATTGGCAATTATTGCCGCTATTCTGCTGGTAGTTCCATTCAGTGCATATGCGATTCCAGTTGGACCTACGATTAGTTCATGGCAAAGTGGAAATCTTGCACTTTATATCACTGATAGGGTTGATGCAAATAGTGATGGTAATTATGACAATGAAGTGCTTCTGTGGGACACTGATAGCGATGGAGTATTATCGTACAGCGGCACATTAGGTGTATTCACCACTAATGTGGCAGTCGCCCTTTCATATCCAGAGATCGGATCACCAACGCAGCCTTATCTTCATTTGAATTCAGTCAACGTATCAAGCTCAACCGGTGGGTCTCTGTGGGTATATGCAACTGCAGGTGGATTTACACGGGATGGAGGTACTGTTTTTTCAGTTGGTGGATTAACTCAGGGTACGGCTCAATTTGAAGCATGGTCTTGTTATGTGAATTGGCCTTTCCATTATTGTGTCGACCTCGGAGAAACGGTTAAGTATAGTGGGTCTTTTTCAGGAGATTTGTATGACTCTGTGTCGCTGTGGAATAATTATCCTTTCTCACTGACTGTCGGGGCGGAAATCATTCATACTGCAAATCAGAGTACGAGTTTCGATGCACAAATTACTGTTCCCGAACCGATGACCATGCTGCTTCTCGGCTTCGGTCTCCTGGGTATCGGTATTGTGAGGCGAAATAGCTAACAGACTAAAACGAACACACAACATGGAGAAAAAACCCGCCGGAGTTTCGGCGGGTTTTTTTATATGTCAAAGTCGTCACTCCCGTGAAAACGGGAATCCAGAATTGGCATGGATGCCGGATCATGTCCGGCATGACATTTTTGATATGTGTAATTACCGTAGTAATAATACAAGGTCCCCATCAATTTTGCTTTGGGCTGCCATAAAAATATGATAGTATGCCTTAATTGTAGAAACTATAAACATATTCAGGGAAAAGCAGCGACCTCATGAAATGTATTTATTACGTATCCGCATGTAGTTTAGCACTTCTATTGCCATCGGTATCGTTTGCCGATGGTGGCCCGATTACCATACCTGAGCCCAGCACGATTCTCCTTCTCGGCGTCGCAATTATCGGCGTGGCGGCGTTTCTCTTCTGGAAAACGCGGAAGCACAAGTGATCAGGTATCAGGGTTTAATTCGGAACATTTCCCATATTTTTTGTTAGACAAAAACAGGAGATCTGTCCCCCATTCCCCTTGGTGGTACCCTCAGGCGTCATCCGTCGTGTACATGATCTCAGGCCTGCATCCAGGAGTAAAGGCGGCGTAGAACGGCGTTTCCGCCGTCGTAAGCCCACGCCTTCCGGGATTCCGTACCCGTCGCTCAGCGCACGATGATTTTCAGGTATACATCTCCCCGCCGGTGGTCGTCCCGCTTTTTCCCCATTCCCTTCAACCTGAGCGTCGCTCCCTCCGTGATGCCCGGCGGGATCGTCACCATGAACAGTTTTTTCTCCAATCCCCGGCGGATAGTAATCAGTTTCTTCGTTCCTTCTGCGGCCTCTCCCTGCGTGATCGTGATACTGCCATGGATATCATATTCACCATCGCCATCGGCGGGCTTTACCACCTGAAGCCGCGGCGTCCGTGTCCTCTTCGTAACATCCCGCAGTATGCCCGGCACGTCGAACGAGGGAAGTACCTCCATTATTTTTAGGACGACAATGCCGAAGAGAAAGCCTCCGATATGGGCCCACCAGGCAATCCCCGCAGTCTGAGCGTCTGAAAAAGCCGCGCTGATAAACTGAAATAAAAACCACAGGGCAAGAAAAAAGGCGGCGGGAACCTCGATAAAATAGGGAATAATGATGATTGGAATCATGGTAAGAACTCTGGAACGGGGATACAGTATGAAATAGGCACCCATAACCCCCGCAACGGCGCCGCTCGCGCCGATCGTCGGAATCGGCGAGCTGACGTTAACGATGAAATGTGTCAACCCTGACAGCAAACCGCACAGTAGATAAAACACGAGATATTTCACATGTCCCAGATGGTCTTCAACATTGTCACCGAATATATAGAGAAACCACATGTTGCCCAGGAGGTGCCAGAATCCTCCATGGAGAAACATGAACGACAGAAAGGAAAAGAGCTGATCGAAAAGGGTAAAATGGAGTGCAATCGAGGGAACAGTATATCGGGCAGGCACAAGACCGTAGGTGAATATAAATCGGTCTATCCCCGACACAAACATTATTTCAATCATGAAAACGATGATATTAACCGCGATGATTGCATTATTGACGATCGGATAGTTACGGGACTGTATCGTGTCTCGAATGGGTATCATCGATCCGTTCCTGACAGGGTCTGAATGTTATACATTTGGGGAATGGGCCTTTTCACCCTTACACCTGCCGAGGAAAAACAGGGGGCAAGATTCCTCGCAATCACGGCTATACCATCTCGCTTGAAACGATGTCAATGAGAGTTCTCCCAGTCGAAACAGCCATGACAGGGATTCAGAAAAGTGAAAGGCACGTCCGCCTGCGCGAACGTGCCTCTGCATAGTCGATAATCAAATAATTAAGGCCGCTATTTTATGAATGGCCCGGGAATCGGGAATATGGTCTTGCCATAGACGGTGTTGCAGACAATGGCGCCTGACATGTAGATTCCAATCCATCCGGTAGCGATGAGCAGATAGGCAACAACCGGTTTCCAGATCTTGGGATCAGCGATGCCCAGATCGAGGAACACGATCGCCCACAGCACGATATCCACCATCACAACCAGTATGCCCATCGTTTTGGGTGATTTGAAATATGCAGGCGTCACCACCGTTAAGAAACCGGCTCCCGCCATCCAGCACCATCCCTCAACATAGCTGAGGGGTTTTATATCATTGGCAAGCAACATGAATTTGGCAAACACGCTCAGCGCCGCTGCAAACATGAAGAAAGCTGAGAAGAATAGGAAAACGTTACCACCGGTAATGTTGTGATCTTTGAGTTCGATCAATGCCGTTGACAACTGAACGATACCACCACCGATCAACCACGCTGCCAGCAAAGGCAATCCGCCCAGCCCAACCTTACCAAGAAAAACAGCCGCAAAACCGAAGCAAGCTACCGCAAGAGCCGCCAATCCCGCAGGACCTGGAGTCGCAAATGAGTGTTCGTGTGCCATAAATACTTCCTCCTTTTTGTACTACATTTACAGCAATAAATAGTTTGTAATGAAAATAATCCGATAATAAACACTACGCGTATTATTCGTCC
>JAFGWZ010000157.1 GCA_016936905.1 Deltaproteobacteria bacterium
ACGTTTCTGGCCGCGCACTCTTTCTGGAGACTGACCATTGCCAGTGCCGCGGCGCTGTCGATATAGGAAACCCCTGAAAAGTCAAAATCCACCCTGTCGGTATCAGCTTCGGTTTTCAACAGCTTTTTTATTGCC
This sequence comes from Deltaproteobacteria bacterium, assembly GCA_016936905.1. Classification (GTDB taxonomy): domain Bacteria; phylum Desulfobacterota; class Syntrophia; order Syntrophales; family UBA6807; genus DSDU01. The sequence continues at coordinate 136 of JAFGWZ010000157.1, forward strand.
GCGGAAAAGTCGGAAAGATTCATGAGCCCGAATTTCCCCGAGAGGTTGATCACAAGTCTGGAGTCGTCAAATGTACGCACTATATGGGAAGAAGGATTCCGGTCTTGAATGGTGTTCATGGCATCCTGGCAGTCGAGTAAAAGTCTTTGCGAAAAGATAATCCGTGTGGGGCAGACTATAGGCAGAATGGACGTGCCTGTCAATTAAAAAAGGCGCGTTTTTATAGCGTTGATTTTATCAGGAGGATGTCGTGAAGCTTCTGTCGGCAGGGGAGCGATTTTAAGTTGACATCTTTTTAGCTTTGACCTATTGCACCACCTGATAAGTTTTGTTACCCGGTTAAACGTCTTTTCCCCTTGAGGTTTTTGATGGCGATGCAGGAAGAAGAAAAGAGCAATGGCGCCGATAAAGCGTCAGATGCACTTCGGGAAATATCCATTATAGCTGAAATAGGAATCATTACCGGCTCCACGCTCGATATTGACGAGGTGTACGAACGGTTTTGCACCGAAGTTGGAAAGCTGCTCTCCTTTGACCGACTTGCAATCAATATCCACGATACAAAAAAGGGGCTGGTAACGGTTGCCTATGCCCACGGGGTTCCCATTCCGGGAAGAGACAAGGGAAATGTCTTTTCGCTTGCGGGTTCGGTCAGCGGATATGTGGCGGGGCAAAAAAATGCCCTTTCCGGGGTACCGGACCCGGCGAGGTTTTCCGATTGTGTCGCCGCGCAAAAAGAAGGGATGAAGTCATTCATGGCTGTTCCGCTCATCAGCCGGGATGAGGTAATCGCCAGCCTCCATTTTCGCTCAGCCACGCCGGACGTATACGAAAAAGATGAACTCACCGTGGCGCAGAGGATCGGCGCCCAGATTACCGGTGCGATTGCCAACTCCCTTTTGTATGCGGAGCTGAAAAAGACCGAAGAGCGGCTGGAAAAAAGCGAGGAACTCTACCGGACGTTTGTGAGAAACGCGAGCGACATCATATTGAAAACGGATGCCGGCGGGATGTTTACATTCATTAACCCGGCGGGTGTGCAGTTGCTCGGGTACGAAGAAGGCGAGATTATCGGGATCAATTATCTGACGCTTGTCAGGCCGGACAGGCGTGAAGAGGCGGCAAGGTTTCTGGGCCGGCAGTTCGTCAAGAAGATCGAAAATACCTATCTGGAGATTCCCATCGTTGCCAAGGACGGAAGCGAGGTCTGGCTGGGGCAGAATGTCCAGTTGCTTTTTGACGAAGAAGGTCGTGTGACCGGGTTTCAGGCTGTCTCCCGCAACGTGACTGACCGTCGTTGGGCCGAGGAGAAACTGAAGGAAAGCGAGGAAAGGTACAGGGAACTGAGTATTCTCGATGGTCTGACTGGATTATACAATGCCCGGCATTTTCACAGAATTATCGAAGAGGAAAGAAGCCGGGTGAACCGCTACGATCAGCTTTTGACGCTTCTGTTCATAGACATCGATGATTTCAAGAAGTTTAACGACACCTACGGTCATCTCGCGGGGGATGATGTATTGGTCAGGTTCGGACAGATTGTCAAGAGCTCTTTGCGCGAAACCGACGCGGCGTTTCGCTACGGAGGTGAGGAATTTGTGATCCTGCTGCCGATGACCAGAAAAATGGACGGGGTTCACCTGGCCGAGCGGATAAAGGCGGAGGTTGCGGGCGAAAAATTCTTTCCCCTTTCGGAGACGGAGGTTCATGTGACAATATCGGTTGGTGTCGCGCAGTTGCACAAGGAAGAAAAAACCGAAACACTGATCAAGCGGGCTGATGGCAGAATGTACAAGGCAAAACAGACAGGGAAGAACCGGATCGTTTTCAATTCCTGATCAGTGATAAATGTCTGAAAATATTAAAGAGGAAACAAAAGGCAGTGTAATGGTAATTATAAAGACAAAAGAAGAGATAGAAAAGATGCGGAAGGTCGGGAAACTTGCCGCCCAACTGCTCAAATATGTGGAACCGTTTGTGAAAGAGGGGGTATCCACGCTGTATCTCAATGATCTCTGCGAGGAATATACTCAGAAAAACGGGGCGGTATCCGCTCCGCTCAACTATCACGGTTTTCCGAAAAGTATCTGCACCTCGATCAACAACGTCGTTTGTCACGGAATCCCCTCTGAAGACGAAATACTCAGGGACGGCGACATCGTTAATGTCGATGTTACCGTCTTGCTTGACGGTTTTCATGGGGACACATCGGCTACTTTCCTGGTCGGCAATGTGCCCGAAGAGGTGAAGAACCTTGTTCTCCGGACGGAAAACGCCCTGTACCGGGGAATAAACGAGATTGCGCCGGGCAAGTATCTGTATGAAGTCGGGCGGGCGATCGAAAAGTATATCTCCAAGTTTGGTTACAGCATTGTCCGGGATTATGGAGGCCATGGGATCGGAAGGGATTTTCACGAGGAGCCGTACGTTCACCATCACTACACGAGGGAGGATGCAATCCGCCTGAGACCGGGGATGATCTTTACCGTGGAGCCGATGATCAACATGGGAAACTCATACGAGGTTGCGACCTCTGCTGAAGACGGCTGGACAGTCACGACCAGGGACGGCAGCCGGAGTGCCCAGTTCGAGCATACCGTTCTCGTCACCGACAGGGGAGTGGAAATACTGACAAAACTTTAACGCACCGGTGTATTTCCCTATCGGTCATTGCGGGGAGCCCGGGCGACGAAGCAATCTCATCAATCAGCCGGAGGTTACGGGATTGCCGTGCGTTATTCGCAAAGACAAATGCGTCATTTCCCCGGGTTGCATATCAGCATGCGGGAATGCCCCATGGATATCTGAAGTATGCCTGAAGGAGGCAGTGAATGAGGATAAGCGAAGAGTTTGTGAAAATAAACGAGGATCCGTACGGCTATGCCGAAAAGCTTAAACAGGAACAGAAGGTGGTCGGTACCCTGTGTTCCTATGTGCCGGAGGAAATAATCATCGCGGCCGGAGCGACCCCTTTTCGACTTTTCGGGTCTGTGGAAAAGACCCGCCTTGCCGATGCACATCTTCAGTCCTACGGCTGTTCTCTGGCAAAGGGAATCCTGGAAGACGCCCTGTCCGGAATGCTCTCTTTTCTGGATGGTGTTGTTTTCACCCACACCTGCGACACGATGCAGCGGCTCTCGGATATCTGGCGGATCAATCTGAAGGCTCTCTTTCATCTCGATGTTATTCTGCCGGTAAAACTCGACACGCAAAGTGCCCGCATCTATTACCGGGATGTGCTGCAAACCTTCCGGGATGAACTGGGCGAAAGACTCGGGATGACAATTGCAGACGAAGACCTGCGCCGGGCGATCGCCCTCTCCAACCGGATACGCCGGGTCTTTACCAGGATATACGATATGACGGCCTCTTTCCCCGGGATTTTGAAGGGAGAAGAGCTTTACATGCTGGAGAGGGGGGCAATGATGATGGACC
>JAFGWZ010000158.1 GCA_016936905.1 Deltaproteobacteria bacterium
AATTTTTCCTTTAAATAATGGAGGGGTAAAAAAATGACTTCATGGCATGAACTAGCGGAAAACGACGGTCGATTGTCTGAATGGACATACCCGATACAATATGACCAGGAACAAGTGGTTGATACTGATGTTTTAGTCATCGGCGGCGGTATTGCCGGATGCTGGGCCGCCATAAGCGCGGCCAGAACCAAAGGACTAAGGGTCACGCTCATGGAAAAGGCGGCAACCATAAGAAGCGGCGCCGGAGGGCCCGGAGGCGACCATTGGGATAACCCGATGACCAGTCCCTTCTCGAACCATGATCCCGATGAATGGTGCCAGCACCTGATCGATCAGATGGGTGGATACTGCTGCGGAATCGGGCGGGAAATACAATGCCGGGAGAGTTACGACGCGTTTCTGGAGATAGAAAAGATGGGCGGCAAAATCAGGGATACCGACGATGAGTATGTGGGCGTGGAGGGGCGGGATGAAAAGACCAAACTTATCGTTGCCTCCAGGTATAAGCCTGATAAAGCGTCTCTTCGTTTTTGGGGGACCACATTCAAGCCCGCGCTTAAAAAGGAATGCGAGCGGTTAGGGGTCAGGATCTATGACAGGATCATGGGCACAAGCCTGCTGAATGAAAATGGCATCCAGGGTGCAAGAGTCGTCGGCGCCACCGGTATCAATAGCAGAACCGGTAAATTTATGATTTTTAAAGCCAAGGCAACCGTTCTATGCACTGCCGGAGTCGGGTCTATCTGGGTCTTCAATACGGAATTGGCGGGTATTTCCACTTTCCGATCCCGTAATGCGTCCGGCGACGGCACGGTCATGGCCTGGAAAGCCGGTGCCGAACTGACCATGATGGAGAAATCCGGGCTTTTGATGCTGGGAACCGGCTATAAACACAAGATTGATTCCGGAGGGACAGATCCCGTGTTCGAGAATGTCCCCATGGTGGACGACAACGGCAAGGCCATAACATACGCCGTGGCGACGCGTGAGGCCGTACTCAAGGGGGAGGTCGCCCTGCCTTTCTACGGGGACTTCCCCGCTATGTCGGAGGGGTGGCGAAAAATCAATTGGGATTTGGGATACAACGAAGAATCAACGTGTCTTGCCATGCGAAGGGTGTTCAAGGCGGCCGGATATGATCCGGCAAAGGATCTGCTCCCCAACTACGCGTTGATAGAGGGCGCCACGCCGGCCCATTTTCGGTCACCCGACAGCATGAACCACCGCGGCGGCGTCGTTGTCGACTGGAATTTAAAGACGACACTGGACGGGCTATATGCTGCCGGAGAGCAGATGTATGGGCCCCTGGCCCATAGTTATGCGGCGAGTACCGGAAGATATGCCGGAAGAAAAGCCGCCGACTATGCCCTTAAGGCTGATCCGCCGGCAGTATCAAAAGATCAAATCGCGCTTGAAAAGGAACGCGTCTATGCTCCTATCAGGAGAAAAAACGGCATCGAGTGGAAAGAACTGCATGCCGGAATCGCCCGGACCATGCAGTACTTCTGCAGCGAATTCAAAACCGAAAAGCTTCTGAACATGGGACTGGACGCACTAAACGACATTGAGCAGAAGTGGGTGCCGCAGCTATATGCCCTCGATCCGCACAAGTTGATGCGCAGTCTGGAGGATCTGAGCATTCTTACTTTTTCAAAGATTATTATCCATGGATCACTGGCCCGCCGGGCAAGCAGCCGGCACCTGAATTTCTTCAGGATCGACTATCCGGAATACGACCCGCCGGAGTGGAACAAGTTCATTACCCTTAAATTGAAGGATGACCAGGTAAAGGTGGGAGAACTACCGCTGGCTTACTGGGGCAATCTCAAGGAGAATTACGAAGCCCACAATAAAGACTATAAGGGCGTGAAGGGGGATTAAACTGTTATGGATGTGTCGCTAAAGCCAACAAAGACGCATTTTATATAGCTCTTGAGATTAAATCTTTCTTTGGAATATCACAAATATGAGGAAGCGTATGATAAAAACAAATCCAATTACCAGCATGACCAAAGCGTTTGATGTATCCGGGCAAAATGTTGTTGTTACCGGAGGAAACAGGGGCATCGGCAAAGGTATTTCCGTCGCTTTCGCCCAATCGGGGGCCAATGTGTTGATCCTTTGCCGCGATACTCAAAGCGGTCAGAAAGCGGTTGAAGAAATCAGTCAGTATGGTGGAAAACACAATTGTATTAAGTGCGACGTCGCGGATATTGAAAGCGTCAAAACGGCGGTCAAAAAAATATATGAACATTTTGATCATGTGGATGTTCTCATCAACAACGCCGGGGTCTCAACGACAGTGCCATTTTTAGACGAAAACGGATTGGATGAGTGGCATCGCGTGATTAACACAGACCTGCACGGAGTCGCCAACATTATTCATCAGATCGCGCCTAAAATGCGTGATAAAGGGTTAGGCGGGAGCATTATTAATATTTCCTCTGTCGGCGGTCAGAGAGTCAGCAATTCACGACACCATCATCACGCGCCATATAACGCCGCTAAAGCGGGTCTGGACATCTTCAGTCGATATCTGGCTGTGGTTTTAGGGGATGACGGTATTCGTGTCAACGTTATCGCGCCGGGCCCGACCCATTCTGATCTGGATAAAGATTTGCCACCCGCCTCAATCGAAACGATTGAGAAAGACCTGCCGGCTCATCGATTTGGAGAACCGATCGAGATTGGGGCGTTATGTGTCTTTCTCTCGTCTCAAGCCGGTAATCAGATAACCGGATGCATTTACGCGCACGATGGTGGTCTTCTCTGTGTTGTTTAAACAAATTGGTAATTCACCTGTAAAGCGCCATGAGTTATTCTGTAAGGAGGTAATGTGGCTGGAAAATACGAAAAGAACATTATAACCGATTTTAGACCGGAACCTGATCGTCCCAAGTTTTATGGTAATGAAGACAGGGAAAAAAATTTGGACGGCGCTGTTATTTCTCTCTTCTCAACCCGGCGCGATTATAATGGTCAGAAATGAGATCGTGGTGTAAATAAGTGGACGTTGTTAGGCTATTAGGTTTAAAGGGTTAACCTTATAACCTAACAACATCTTACTTTACGCATTTACTGAACCGGAATTTTATGGACAACAATGTAAACAGATATTCAAAGGAGGAAAGAAAACAATGAATAACTTCACAAACCGATTCAAAATTTGGCTTGGCCTGATTTGCCTTACATTATTTTGCTGCTCTATTGCTCAAGCAGAAGAAGTAACTCTCGAAACCTTGATCGATCGCCAGAAGGTACAGGATTTAATTACCCGCTATTACTTCAACTTCGGTGGAACGCCTGAAAGTTTTGCTAATTTTTATGTGGAGAATGGAGAACTGATTCTGATCGGTCAGAGTCATAAGGGTAGAGAGGCCATTGCAAAGGCTTATACATTTCCTGAGAGTGAAGCACCCAGGAATTTTTCATTCAATAGTATTATCAGTAATTTACTCATTACGGTGGAAGGTGATACAGCCAGGGCGAAACTGGTGTGGACCGAGAATGTGATGCAAAAAGAAAGGGGTGAGATACAACTGCGCGCTCAGGGTCGGGAGTACTCCACTTTCATTAAAAAAGACGGCAAGTGGATGTACCTTACTCGCGAAATCAAGGGCGGAACCGAGCCACCAGATGGCTGGAAGTAAAAAAAGGGGGCAGATCTGCTGATGACTCTTAAGTATTAGACAGCTCAACGAGCAAGAGTCAAAGGTAGCCCCCCAGGTTATTTTTTAACCGCAGCTTACTGAAGATGATCTCAGCAGGATATGGTTCTATGACCATGTATATCCCGACAATAAGGAACCGGACGATCTTATGAAGTTTCTGATTAAAAGATTCACATCTCCTATTACCAGCCACCCGGCGTATTAAAAGGAGCCATAACTCCAATTGTTTCAATCTGATGTATTTCGCCCCCCCAGATTTTAAATATATGCATTGCCAGCGTATCAAAGGGATTATAATTCCTTTCCACATAATCTCTGCCCGGATCACCAATCAATCTGAATTTCTTTTTATCCATTTTATGACGAAAATCCGAAAAGCCTATTGCAAGGCCTGTCACTGTATCTGCTATTTCAACCCTTCTGTTGACAATCTCATTTATATACTCAAAATTCTGCATATTGATCTGGCTCCTGCATGTGACCATACCCAGGAGGCCAACAGGCCGTGGTGCTGCCCCGGGTATACCTACTCCACCCAGGGGCCCGCCTGACGGGGCCGTCCGGTATCCGTTTTCAATGCGTTCACAGTCATCGGCAAAAGGCGCCAGATTACCGTTGTTCAGTTCCACTGCATCGTAGTATGTTCCGGCCATGTAGATAAGTCTGCCGCGCGAATCTGAGTATTTATAGGGTATCTCCATGGGTATGGCAG
>JAFGWZ010000159.1 GCA_016936905.1 Deltaproteobacteria bacterium
TCGCACGGAATGTGAGGGCCCTCATCATCGACCACCACCTTATGAGGTCCGAATCGGGGTGTCGCTGGCTTGACGGCCTGGCATCGGAGACGAGTGGCAGGATCATGTGCGCCGCCGATTTCATGGGCCGCGACAGGCTGCTCCTGGAATCGTGGAGGGACAGATTGTATCACGAAATGCCGGTTCCTGAGGGCTGGCATGATGCCTATGCCCGGGGTGAGATTGATATTGACGAGTATGAACCGGGGCACTTCACGGCACAGGGATGGGCCGCACGTATGCGCATGCCGCATTGACGTGAGTTGCGAACTTTTTACAAAGTCAACACTGCAAAAAATGCATCAGCTTGCTGTATCATCGTACAGATGATTACTTGCCGGGGAACAGTCAGGTGTTGGTTCCTTCCGCGATCGGTTTGCCCTCCTGGTTTTTGATCCGCCATCGGTACGTGATCAGGCCACCCCCGCGTTTCGACTCTTTTTTAGCAAGCGGTTCCACCTCGGCTGAAAGACGATCGCCCGGTATTACCGGCGTCTTGAAAGAAATGTCGGTGGCGCCCGTCCAGACGGCATCGGACAGAAAGCCCTGCTTCGCCATCAGGCCCATCATACACGCGATGACATATGCTCCCGGCACAACCCTGTCTTTAAAGCCCCACCCGCGGGCGAACTCCGCGTCCAGAAATCCGGGGAGGTCCATGCCCGACATCTGGGCGAACAGATCAATCTCCGTTCCGGTGATCGGTTTTGTCGTGATGGATTTATAGACCGTGCCTACCTCAATCTCTTCATACAACATAGGAACACCTCCTGTTTTTATATGCCAGCGAAATGATTAACGGTCCCGGTGCGTCCGGAAAATAAAAAACCCGTTATCTTCACCGAGATACGGGATATAATCATTGATTACGCCACTGCTTCCTCCTTTGGACCACGGGGATAACAACGCGTTACATTATGGCGGTTTCCTCAAATATACTCGTAGAACCTACAACGTATTAAGATTTTGTCAAGTGAAAGTGAGCATGGAATAATCAAGTGCCCGGCAAACACGAAACCGCAGATTGTGTACTGCCTGGCATAAAGTGAAATCCAAGCAGAGATGGTCCACCCGCGGGATGTCAATGCGGTTGTTGTTCAATGCTCTGAAAAGAGCGGTGCCTACATGCATTATTTCTATACCGCAGAGGGAAAAGATATGGTTGTAAGATAATTTCAGGATCGGCGTGCCACGCGCGGTAGGCGTGACCGGTTGCTCTCGTTCATTTGAAGAGGGAAGCGATTCCGCCGTCGGGCTCGCACCGTGTGCCATCATTTGTCTTGACATGTTTTCTCAATGATTTTAAAAAGCTTATACAGGCTTTTCGATTCACCGCACATGATGGAAGAGGAAAATCCGGCGTGGCGCATCGGCGGTTCGTTTTTCGGGGGCGGCGGATGTCACCGCCACTGTTGAAGTGGAAACCACGTAAAATGACCGGAATGATGAGAGTGCGCCTTCTATGAATATCCTCAGCACAGCACTGTCGGTACTGGCCACAACAATAGCCATCGTCAGCGCCGTCCACGCCCTCCTGTTAAAGCGTGACCCCAAGGCGGCGATCGGATGGATTGCCGTATGCCTCCTGATCCCCTTTGGCGGCCCCCTTCTGTATTACTTTTTCGGTATCAACCGGGTCCGGACACGGGCACTGAAACTCCAACGCCGTTCGGAGTCGACACGCACCGAAGATGCTGCTGCGGTCCGGGTTGATGAAGGCCTCCCCCTCGACGTCGCCGACAGCCTGATCGAAAATCACGAACTTGTTAACATTTCAGACGCTGTCACCGACAGGCCGCTCGTGGGCGGCAACCTGATTGATGTGCTTCATAACGGAGAAGACGCGTACCCGGCAATGCTTGAGGCGATTGAACAGGCCAGCCAGTCGCTGTTTCTTGCCACCTATATTTTTGAGGCCGACCATACAGGCCGGTTGTTTATCGATGCCCTTGAGCGTGCGGTATGCCGTGGCGTCGATGTGAGGGTCATCATCGATGGGCTCAGCGATGTCGTGCACCTGCCGCGGGCCGGTAGGATATTAAAAAAGCGGCATATTTCCGTCGCTACCTTTCTTCCCCCGCAACTGATTCCCCCTTCCGTGACGATCAACCTTCGGAATCACAGAAAAATTCTTGTCGCCGACGGGAAGGTGGGGTTCACGGGGGGGATCAATATCAGCGACAGCCACCTGGCACATCAGCATGAAAATTCGCACCGGGTGGTCGATATCCATTTCCGGCTGACAGGGCCGGTGGTCAAACAGATCGAACAGGTATTCATCGAGGACTGGGGGTTTCTTACCGGCGTGTACGAAGGTACCGCCCGGGGGGAAGCTCAGGCAGTGGGGTCTGCGGCATGCCGGGTCATTACCGAAGGGCCGAATGAAGACCTGGACAAGCTTGTCATGATACTCATCGGGGCCGTATCGGCGGCGAAAACGTCGGTCGTCATTATGACGCCCTATTTCCTTCCTCCCCGGGGACTGCTTTCCGCCCTGCAGGCGACGGCGCTGCGGGGCATTGAGGTGACGATTATCCTTCCGGCACAGAACGACTCTCTTCTGGCCCACTGGGCGACCCGCAACCTCCTCTGGGAGCTTCTTGAACGGGGAGTCCGCGTCTACTACCAGCCCCCGCCGTTCGTCCACAGCAAGCTGGTCATCATCGATGATCATTACCTGCACATCGGTTCGGCCAACATCGATCCCCGGAGCCTGAGGCTCAATTTCGAACTGGCCGTCGAGGTCTTTGACCGGCCGCTGGCACAGGCCCTGACCGCGCATGTGAAATCGGTGATACGACGGTCGCTCCCGGTCACCATTGAAGAACTGGACAGCCGTCTTCTGCCGGAGAGGATCCGCGACTCGCTGGCATGGCTGATGTCGCCGTATCTCTGAGAAACAGGGACGCTTGCCCAAGCGGCTTTACTGTCAGGACCGAGGCAATCCCTCACATCCCCGAAATAACAGAATTCTTTTGTTCACGCGAAGATGTCGATGAGAGTCTCATGCATCTTGCCCGCGGTCTCGATGACCTCGACATTTGCGGTATAGGAGTGCTCGGTGGTGATGAGGCTGGCTAACTCCTTCTCAATCTTAACATTGGATGATTCCACTCCGTTGGGCTGCGGCATGCCGGGCGTGTCGACCTTTTCGACCTTTACCGAAACGCCGGGGATATCCTCCGTCTGAAAAAGAGCCCTGCTCTTTTTGAAATCGTCCGTGTTGACGTTCGCGATATTGTTGGCCGTAACATCCCGTTTCCTGTCCAGGGCCGCGAGGGCCGAAACGGCTATCTGTGATGCTGATACCTGTGACATCTGCGTCCTCCTTCATCCCCTCCAAACAAAAAAATCCGCCTTCGAAAGACATAAAGGCGGACGTAGGTGATGACTTCACTGCAACCCCGCTGCCATACCCTCATCGCGAGGGCTTAGGTCGGAAGCTTTGCGTCCCTGCCTTTCGGAAGGTTTGCCCTTTACAATGTAACGGTTTATCTATCGGCATTTTCGACAAAAAACTTTAGGCGAACAGTCAATTAATACGACTTTTCCTCGTAGTCAGATAAATGCCCGAAAAAATAAGACAAGCACCCATCAGGTGATAGCTCTTGAGCGGTTCTCCAAGGAATATCATTGCCAGGATGATGCTGAAAACCGGGATCAGATGAATAAAAACGCCGGTCCGGGTGGCACCGACCATCCGTATCCCCCTGTTCCAGAACAAATAAGAGAGGATCGAGGGGAAAATTGCCAGGTAGCAGATGCCGCCGACAGCGCCCGGTGTGAAATTCGCCCTGGCACCGCCGGCAAGCTCCCCGAGGAACACCGGAAAGATGAACGCCACGCCGAAAATGATAAGCACGGTGAGAAGGCTGAAAGGGTCCATCGCGATGGGGTAACTTCTCAATAATACGGTATAAACAGCCCAACTGAGGGCAGCGGCAAGCGCCCACAGGTCGCCGTGTAAAAAACGGATGGTACGGAGGGCGGCCAGGTCGCCTTTGAGAACAATAAAGACCAGTCCGCTCAATGAAATGATGATGCCGATGCCCTGGATGAGGGATATCCTCCGTCCGAAACAGACGTACGAGAGGATGACGATGAAGATCGGGATCATGGAGTTGATCAGCGCGGCATTGACAACCGGCGAGGTATTCAGTGACACATAGAGAAAAATATTGAAATTCGTGACGGATAACAGAGCCAGCGGGGCCAGCATCTTCAGGTTCCGCCTGATTACGTCCCTTTGGCGGTACACCTCTCGGAAAGTGAACGGCAGCAGAATCACCAGCGCAAGAGTCCAGCGCAGAAAGGCCAGGGTCACCGGAGGTATCTCAGGGTAGATCCAGCGGCCCATGACAAAATTCCCCGACCAGAATAACACCGTCAGCAGCAACAGCAGATAATCCATGTGCCTTAAACAGTCCTTACCGTTCGAACATGCTCTCGAAAAAAGATGGTGCCTTATGATATGTCACGGAAATTAATCGGCGTCATTATATTTTTTGATGCAGCATCGGCTGTTTTGTAATGGTGCAACCTGAGAATGTGTTTTTTCTACCCGGCCATGCGAAATTTTTCATATCGCCGTTCCAGGAGTTCGGGATGGGGCCACAGGCGTGAACTTTTCGGAAGAATAATTTCCTTTATTATTCTGTTTGCTTTCCCCAAAAAAGAAACCCCGCTCTCTCCTGTCCGAGATACGGGGTTTTGTTTTCAATCTCTCCACGGCTCCCCCCTTTATCGGCTGTGGGTGAGACGTTATGTTTTGTATGAGACGTGCTATCTGATTTAATTGGTTAAGAAAATACACTCTGTGTCAAAAATGTCAAGGGAAAAATGGTGATGAGAATCAACCAAACAGTGGACGATATTCATCCATTCTATGGACGATAATCTCCGTTGGTGGGTAAGATATCGCCTGCTTTTTTCTCAATAAACGGGGCCGGGCGTTAATCACGTCACGGTGCCTTCCGTTACACTTTGCGAATTGATGCGATCCAGGCGTTCGCGCCGCCGATGGGGTAGTACGCCTTGTATCTGGTCTTTCGTATCGTGTCTATGTGCCAGCCCTGAGAAAATGTCTGATATATTTCATTTTTTGAGATTCTGCGCGGCCCGATGAACCCCGGTTGAGAATCGCTGAAGCAGAGCATATGGAATATCCCGCCCGGCTTCAATGCCGCTCCAAGGGAGGACGCGTAGCGTATCCTGCTGTTGTCGGAAAGGTTGTGAAAAAGTCCCGCGTCGAGGACGGTATCAAACCGTTCGTGCAATTTGCCCAAATTCATTGCATCGAATACCTGGAACGGTATCTCCGAGCCCGCCTGCTTCGTTCTTTCCGTTGCCTTTTCGATTGCCTTCGGTACCAGGTCGACAGCCCATGACATCGTACCCTTTTCGCGCGAGGAAGATCGCCGTATCGCCCGTCCCGCAGCCCACATCGAGGACCCGGCCCGTGATACGCCCCATCTGTTCGAGTTCTTTCACGATTGGCTGGGGACCGCCCACGTCCCACGGGGGCTTGATCCAGTACACGCAACGAAACAGGGTTTTCTTGAGTATGTTCACGTCAGTAGTGGGAGAAATATTGTTATATTTTTGTGGAATCGATGTATCATGTCCAACTGATTGGGGAAAATACAAAGTATAGGCGAAAGTTTCAAGTCTAAAGCTTGATGGACTTTGTAAAAAGTCCGATCTCTGCGTTACGCTACATCTCTCGTCACTGCGGCGTACCGTAAGTACGCCTCATTCCTCGAGATTTGCAAGCCTTGACATCGGCCTTTTTACAAAGCCGTCTGAATTTGGATTTTTTGCGAGGCCATCACGTTTGACTTTTCGCAAGGAGTTGAAAAAGCCTCTCATGTCAGATCATACATCCACCTCACGGAGCAAGATTTCTCGTCGCTGTGCTCCTTCGAAATGACGGGGAGGACGGTCACGGTTCAGTCGATTCTGCTTTTTATCAGCGATATCCGTTCTTCCGCCTCCCGCGCCATGCCTTCCAGGAGTTCCCGGCAGGTCGGGGTATCGTGGATCAGGCCGATTGACTGTCCCACCATCATCGGGGCGAGGTCCACGTCGCCCGTCTCCCAGGCATCGCTGATACGTTTTCCCATGATATGGGGAAGGATTTCTTCGAAGGTGCCGCCCCGTTTTTCGATAGCCAGGATATCATTGACGTTTTTGTTCCTCAGGGCCCTGGCCTGGAGGTGGATACTCTTGCAGATGAGCGTCGTTTCATGCTCCTGCCGGCGGATAAGCTCCTGTTTGATGTTGTCGTGGACCCGGCATTCCTTTGTCGCCATGAACCGGGTTGCCATCATGACCCCTTCAGCGCCCAGCATGAGGGCCGCCGCCATGGTCCTGCCGTCGGCGATTCCACCCACGGTGACCACGGGGATCGATACCGATTCGACAATCCTCGGCGTGAGCACCATGGTGGTCACGTCGTCGTTCAGGGGATGGCCGCCTTCTTCGATTCCCGCGGCGTAGATGCCGTCATAGCCGACCTCTTCGGCGTGAAGGGCGTGCCTGACGGAACCGACCTTGTGAAACATCCTGACCCCGGCTTTCTTGAGCATTTCGACGTACTCCATCCCGCAGGCCCTGTCGACGGGCGCTCCGGAGATCTCGATTCCGGCGATCTTTTCCTCAGCGGTTACACGGAGATACATCTTGTAATGGTCGGGGGTGATCCGTACCGATGGCAGGATCGTGACACTCACCATGAAGGGTTTGTCGGTGAGTCGGCGGACCTCGTCGATCGCCTGTCTGAAGGCATCTTCGGTCTCATAGTTTGCCGCCGTCAGGTTCCCCAGGCCCCCGGCGTTTGATATGGCGGCGCAGAGCTCCGGTTTGCAGAGCCACATCATGGCGCCGCAGATAATGGGATATTTGATTCCGAACATTTCAGTGATTTTCGTCTGTATCATCATGTTTCTCCTGAATGCTATTGATGAGAGAAGATTTTTCCGCTTTGAAAAAGTACACCCTGGCATGATTATGTCAAGAGAAAAAACGGGATGTTAAGAGGCTGTTGAAAGGGTTATTATATGAGGCTGTTCAAAAATGTCCGGATGCAAGGCGCCCGAAAGCCTGAGGAGTGAGGCGTACTTTTTTGTACGTCGCAGCGACGAAAGCTGAGGGGAACGCAGCAGATGGACGTTTTTCAACAGCCTTTTAAGAGATCATTTTTTTCTGTGGACGTGGAATATATCTTTGTATATAGTGCGTCTGCCGTCGCTCAGAAAGACGATGGCCTCCGGGGATACCGGCGTCGATGGTGACGACCGGTCCCTGCATTACCCATCCTCCGTTTACAAGGAGTAAATCATATCATACCCGTATGCGTCACATTCTCATCACGATGTTGCTGCTGTGCTGCAGCAATGTGTTCATGACGTTCGCCTGGTACGGTCACCTGAAAAACCTTTCCCATAAACCGCTGCTCATCGCCGTTCTGGTCAGTTGGTTCATCGCCCTGTTTGAATATATCATGCAGGTGCCGGCCAACCGCATCGGCCATGAGGTCATGAATCTGGGGCAGTTGAAAATTCTGCAGGAAGTTATTACGTTAACGATTTTCCTGCCATTTTCCATCTTTTACATGAAGGAGCACCTTCGCCTCGATTATCTGTGGGCGTGCCTCTGCATCCTTGGTGCCGTCTTTTTTATCTTCCGGGAGCGGCTTGTGAGCTGAACGGGGGGTTGCCTGCGTCATTATCCAAGGGATTACAACATAATGCGATGGGCCGTGCCGGCTCACGCAGTTGCTTTTTCAACGGTTTGCACGCTGAAAATCCCGTCATATGCCTTGTGGTACAGAGGGGAATAAAGGTATAGTAATCGAGCCACAGCAAGCGGCAAGGAATGGCCGGGCACGCGTGCCGCAGTGTTGAAAAAGAATCTCTGAGAGACCAAAGATCGTCGTCTGTCCGGTCTTGTATCTGCGAACATCGTTCCAAACAAGAGGAGGATGTCCATGACAGAGATGAACTCTTTGAAAGGAAAGGTGGCCATCGTGACCGGCGCCAGCAAGGGAATCGGCCGTGCCACGGTGGTGAGGATCGCCCGGGATGGGGCACTGCCGGTTCTGGGGGCGACCAGTGAAGCTCTTCTGGAAACGTTGCAACGGGAACTGACCGCCATGGGGGTCGAATCGCTTTCACAGCGGTGCGATGTAACCCGGCTGTCCGACTGTGAAGCGCTGGTCAGGAATGCCCTGGGACGCTTCGGAAAGATCGACATCCTGGTGAATAACGCCGGCGTGGGATTTTCAGGTGCTATCGTGGATTCGGACCCGGAAAAGGCGGAGCGGATGGTGATGGTGAATATCCTCGGTGTTTACTATATGACCCGGTCGGTCCTGCCGTCAATGATCGAGCGGGGCAGCGGGGACATCATAAACATAGGTTCCGTCGCATCCCTGAAGTATTCGCCCCGGTTCGCCGTTTATTCGGCGACGAAGTTCGCCGTCCGGGCTTTTTCGGAAGCTCTGAGGAATGAGGTGCAGGGGCACAACATACGGGTTACCACGGTCCATCCGGGGATGACAAGAACGGCGTTTTTTGATTCCTTTGCCAGGGGAGGCTCTCCCGTTCCCCTCGACAAGGGGGACATCCTGAGGCCCGAAGATATCGCCGAAGCGATTCACTGTGTGCTGACCCGCCCCGATGGGGTAGCCATGAACGAAGTAACGGTCCGGCCCACCTGGCAGGAGCGGTAAGCCGGGCAGTTGCGACAGCAATGGTTTCTTTCAGACGTCATCCGGCGTTGCGGTGTTTTTCTTAACGCGGCTTTTTTGTTTCCCGGGTTCGGTTGTCGGCAATTGATTATCCGGCTTTCCCTCCGGGCTGGGGCTGCAGACGCCGGGGATGATTTCGCACAGCGCCTGATGCGCCCGCTGAACGCATTGAATTCCCTCCTCGATGGCTTCTGCGGCGCGATACACTTCCAGCAATCCTATATGATCGAGCTGCGGTGCCAGCACAATGTCGGGGGGATCGCCGGCCATGCGGCTTCGGGTGATGCGGTCCTGCATGATATTGATGGAACTGGCCATGACGTCGAACAGTCCGGGGCGGTCGCTTTCGTCCTGCCACAACTGGGCAATCAACGAATCAACACTGTTTTTCAGACTTCGCCTGATCTTCTTCGTCATAGTACTGAATAATTCCGAGGACGTTGCATCCGGTGTCGTTTCCACCGCCGTTACCTGCTGTGACGACAGGTGACGACCCACGAGCCCGCCATTCAGGTTGACGGCAATAACCACATCCGCCCCCATGGCCCTGCAGGTTGAAACAGGCACGGGATTTACCAGGCCGCCGTCAACCAGCCACCGCTCGTCGAGGAGAACCGGGGCGAACAGGCCCGGCAGCGAGATGGACGCACGGATCGCGTCGAGAAGAAAACCATCGCGGAACCAGATTTCACGCCCCGTTGACAATTCTGTCGCGACGGCGCAAAAGGGTATGGAAAGTGATTCGATAGTGACATCGCCGACGTATTCCCGGAAGACATTCGTCAGGCGGTCACCGAGGATGACCCCGCCGCTTGTGAGGCTGATATCAAAAAAACGAAGGACATCTGTTCTTGTCAAATTCCGAACCCAGGCTTCGAGCTTATCAAGGTGGTCTGCGGCATATGCACCGCCCACCATGGCACCGACGGAACAGCCGCAGACGATATGCGGGTGAATGCCTATTTCGTTCAGCGCGTTAATAATGCCGATATGCGACAAACCGCGGGCTGAGCCGCTCCCAAGCGCGAGACCGATACGGGGATTGTTCATGATGTCGCTCCCTGAGAGACTGTTGAAAAACGCCCGTCTGCTGTGTTCCCCTCAGCCTTTCCCCGCTTTCGCGAGGACAAGCTCCTGCGACGTACTATCAGTACGACTCGTTCCTCAGGCTTTCGTGAGCCTTGCATACGTACATTTTTGAACAGCCTCATGCAATGACTTTCTCAACGGACTGTTAATATGCTGTTTCTAAAACAGAGGAATCATTATGAATGAATCTTGATTATGCCTCTTTTTCTTTCTTCTTTTTCTTTCCTTCTCCCTTTGCCGGCGGGGGTTCGGGCTGCTTTTTCTTCGATTCTTTCTTCGGTGCCGCCAGCTTTTCCGCTTTCAACTGCGCCAGCTCTTCCGTCCTCTTTGTGTGTCCGTCGATGGTCCTCAATCGCCCACCGATTGCCCTTACCTTCGCCCTGAGGTTTTTAACGATCGTGTCCTTGTTGATCTGTGCCGGTTCCAGTTCCTGTTCTTTCAGGTATGCAAGGCGTTCCGCCAGTTGTTTTTCAAGCTGAGCCTTCTGGTCCTGCTGAATCGATTTCTCTTTAGAGCCCATTGGTGCCTCCTTGTTTTTCCGCCGGATATTCCATCATATTTACATGGTTGAGTCAATTCCCCGCGGAGGAATAATTGAGCATATTTATCAGGGATCGTACATAAAATCCATAACTTTAATAAGTCAGTTTTCCTCGGCGATATTTTTCCCTGGTCCGAAATCTCTTGACAATGCCGATGAAAAGAACTAATGACCGCTTTTTTTATACTACTTAGCAGCCAAGAGATGCGACCGATGAAGATAGGACTGATTGGCCTGCCCAATTCGGGCAAAACGACCATTTTTAATGCGCTGACCTGCATGGATGCGAAAACCTCGATGTATGCCGATGTAAAGGCTCAGCCGAATGTCGCCGTCGTTGACGTCGACGACGAGAGGGTTGCCCGCCTGTCGAATATGTACAGGCCGAAAAAGATAACCAGGGCGACCATTGAAATGATCGACTTTCCCGGTTTGAAATCCGGGTCGGCGCATAACGGGTCCTTCGGGGGAAACGGCCTGAGCATGATCAAATATGCCGACGCCCTTGCTCTGGTGGTACGAAATTTTCACGATGACCTGGCAGGCCCGGCAACGCCGCTCAGGGATATGGACGATATCGAGACGGAAATCCTGCTGTCGGATCTCATTGCTGTTGAAACGAGGCTGGAGCGGATCGAGAAAACCCTGAACCGGGGGCAGAAGTCGGGGGCCCTCCTCGCTGAGGAACGGGTGCTTCGAACGATTTCTGAGCATCTGAATGAAAACAAACCGATTCGAGAGCTCGCATTTACCGAGGATGATGAAAAACTGATCAGGGGATTTCAGTTTCTGACAAAGAAACCGTTTCTGGTTGTCCTGAACTCGGACGAAGCGATCTTTGGACGGAATGAGGAGCTCATTGCCACGATCGAATCGAAGTACAGGGTCATCGAATTTGCCGGTCGATTCGAGATGGAACTGTCACGTCTCGGCGATGATGAGGCGGTGGCCTTCATGGAAGACATGGGGATCCGGATGTCCGCCAGGGAGCGGTTGACCCGGTTTGCCTATCAAACCCTGGGATATATCAGTTTTTTTACCGTCGGCGAGGACGAAGTCCGGGCGTGGAGTATCCACAAGGGGGATACGGCGGTTGATGCAGCCGGCGCCATTCATTCCGATCTGGCCCGGGGATTTATCCGCGCCGAGTGTTTCGCCTATAATGAACTGATAGCATGTGGCACGGAAAAGAAAGTCCGCGAAAACGGTTGTTTCCGTCTCGAGGGAAAGGATTATCCCGTCCGGGACGGCGATATCCTGAGCATACGTTTCAGCGTTTGATGTGTCCATAACGGCCGATGCGTCAAAAACGGCGGAAGCCGTGCAGTTCAGGAAAATGACCCATTAGAGGTCGAGAACCTGCCGCACTTTCCGGGAGAGCACTTTCATGGTGAATGGTTTCTGGAGAAAGGCCAGGCAGCCGCGATCCAGGATCGCCTGAGCCTGCCCGTCGATGCTGTATCCGCTGGAAAGAATGGCCTTGGCCCCGGGATTTATGCCTTTGAGGTGATCAAACACCTCGCCTCCGCTCATATCCGGCATGATCATGTCAAGAATAACCAGGTCGATCTCGTTTCCGTGGGTTTTATAGATCTCAACCGCTTCGGGACCGCTTCGGGCGGTCAAGGTGCGGTATCCCAGATTCTCGAGCATTTCTTTTGTTATGCAGACAATCGCTTCTTCGTCATCAACGATGAGAATCGTTTCCTTACCGTGGAGGACCTCTTCATTATCCTCCTTCTTTGCGGGAATGTTCTTGGTCGAAGCGGGCAGGTATATATCGAACGTTGTGCCCTCCCCCTTCTCGCTTGAGACGGTTATAATTCCCTTGTGACCTTTCACAATGCCGTACACGGTGGCGAGGCCGAGACCGGTTCCCCGTCCCATTTCCTTTGTAGTGAAGAAAGGTTCGAATATCCGTTCCATGGTTTTTTGGTCCATCCCGACACCGCTGTCCATCACGGAAATCTTGACGAACTGCCCCGGTGTTATGTCATAAGCCATGGCGTCATGCTCATCGAGAACGGCATTTAGTGTTTCCAGAAAGAGCGTCCCTCCCACGGGCATGGCCTGCCAGGCATTGACATAAAGATTGACAAGCACCTGTTCGATCTGTCCCGGATCCACTTCAACGGGCCGGAGTTCCTTCTCGTACTTGGTGAAAATGGTGATTTCTTTCTTGGTACGCCCGAACATCCTGGATGTTTTTTCAATCATTTCATTGAGGTTTGTCGGCGTCATTTCATAGCGACCGCCACGGGCGAAACCCAGGAGCTGCCGCGTCAGGTCGGCCCCGCTCTGGACAATCTGCTCGATGCTCTTGAGTTTTTCCCGGTGTGGATGGTTCGAAGCGGTGTCGAGGAGCATCAGAGAAGCGTATCCCTGGATCCCCATGAGCAGGTTGTTGAAATCATGGGCGATGCCCCCGGCAAGAGTGCCGACCGCCTCCATTTTCTGCGACCGCATGAGCTGGAATTCAATATTTTTCTGGAATGTTATGTCCCGCATGAAGTTGAGGGTCGCCGGCCTTCCTTCCCACTGAACCAGGACGGCATTAAGATCAACCCAGAAAAGGTCACCATCTCGATTAACGACCCTGAAAGTGTAGGCAGGGGGAACGGTCTGTCCGCTCAGCCGTTTCAGATGATTGGACGCGACCAGATCTCGATCATCGGGGTGGATGTGGTTGATAAACGGAATGTTCGCGAGTTCTTCCGCCGTATAGCCGACGAGATCCACCGTTCGTTGATTTGCAAACTTGAGCACGTTATCCTGGGCGATGAAAATGGCTTCGCCGGCATGTTCAACCAGGAGGCGGTATTTTTCTTCACTTTCCTGGAGTGCCCATTCCACGCTCTTTCGCTCGGTGATATCCATGGTGTTTCCCAGGACGGCGGGCTTTCCCCGGTAATGGATGGCGCTGACCGTTTCCATAAGCCATTTGACGGTGCCGCTTTTATCAACGATCCTGTATTCATAGGGCGACGCACTCTGTTTCCGGAGCCTCTCCTTCGCCTGTTCTTTAACCATTGCCTGGTCTTGAGGGTGAACAAAAGCGAGGCTTCGTTTCCCGACCAGTTCTGCTTCGGAGAATCCTGAATAGCGGGGAATATGAGGGTTCACAAAGGCGAAGGAGCCCTCTTGCACGATATAAACTCCTACCTGGGCGCTTGCAGCCAGGGTCATATAGAGCTCCTCGGCATGCCGTCGTTCCGTAATGTCGTGGATCGTTTCGATCGCGCCGACAATCGTCCCTTTCGAGTCGCGAAGGGCGCTCGCCGTTCCCAGCAGATATGCCTCGCCTCCCCGCAGGACCGGCATGTATGCTTCGCCCTGCAAAACACGTTCGCCCCGGTCCACCCTGACGTATTTCGCCTCTGTTTCGTCGTCGTGACGCAGGACAAGGTCGATGAGGATGGGCCGTCTTTCTCCATAGAACGGAAGGGCGTACTCATAATTTCCTTTTCCAAGCATGTCTTTCGCTTCTACGCCGGTCATCTCCTCCATCGCCCTGTTCCAGGCGATAATGATACCGTCCGTATCGATGACCAGGGTGGCATCGGGAAGAAAGTCTATGATATCGGAAAGCTGCTGCCGGGATTCCTTTACGGCTTCTTCCGCCATATAACGCTCCGTCACATCCCGCCCGATGGCGGCGGCGGCGATCACCGTTCCATCGCTGATAATGGGGTTGGCACTGACCTCGCCGAAGACCCGCGACCCGTCCTGCCTGAAAAGTTCATATTCGGCGGAAAGGACGGTTTCGCCGGCCATCAGCTTCGAGATATTTTGGAGTGCCTTGTCCCAGGAATCCTGGGTCATCATATCTTTCAGGTCGGTGAGAGGCTTTCCGATGAGCATTTCCGGCTTGACCCCGAGGATGCGTTCGACGCTCGGCGCCATGGTGAGGATTTTCATATCGCTGCTGATCGTGAAAATAACATCAGACGCGGACTGAAAATGGAGACGGTACCGCTCTTCGCTTTCGCGGAGGGCCTCCTGGACCCGCCAGCTTTCGGTGATATCGAGGAGGAGGCCGTTGAAAACGAGTTCCCCTTCCCGCTCTTCAGGCTGGGAGATCCCCCGTACGCACAGTTCCGTGCCGTCCGGCCTGATGAATCTTCCCTCCATTTTCCATGGGCTGCGTGTGCGGACGGCATCCCGGATTGATTCAGCGAAGCGGTCCCTGTCCTCCGGAGCGATGCAGGCATAGGCTCGCTCAAAATAACCATTGATATCGTTGTCGATGCCGAGTATTTCCTTCGAACGGTCGCTCACGTAATACATGCCCATCTCGCCGTTCTCACGGGCGTAGAACTGAAAGACCACGCCGGGGAGGGCGGACGTTATTCCCTTTAAGAACTCTTCGCTCTCCCGGAGGGCCTGTTCTGCCGCTGTCCGTATTTTCTCTTCCTGAACGATTTGCCAGGCCTTTATGCTGTAGTAGGAAAAAAAGATACCCCCCATCAGCAGCAACCCCATCACAAAGATCAGCCCGTTTCTGAAACCCACAAGGGATGCGATGATGTCTTCTTCCGATGAAGCAACCGCAATTGACCAGAAGGTGGAGCCGACCTTGATCGGCATGTAAACGGCATGCTTTGTCATCGGGGTGAGGGTATCACCGTGGATTTTATCGAATGCGTACGTGGTGATCCCCTGCCTCCCCTGGAGCATTTCGTGTGCCATGGCGATGATGGAAGGAAAATCCTTGCAGTTCTCGAATACGGACTTGCCCACGTGCCCCGGGACGGGGCAGAAGAGTTCGGTGCCGTCCCTGCTTATCATCCACGCGTATCCCGTTTTACCTATGTGTATGCCCTCGAGGTATCGCCGGGCGATCTCGTGGAAATTGATAAGGATGCCGATTGAGCCTTCATAGGACCCCCCGCTGAACACGGGAACATGAACGGCGATGGTGTTGATTCCCCGAAAAGGGGCAGCGAAGATGTCGCTAATGAGCGGCCGGTGGTTGCTCATCATTTCCTGGATGTGAACCTGAAATGATATATCCTTTCCCATGACGTCGTGGCTGACAGGAACGGCATCAATGATCCGCCCGCTATGATCAACCCGGGTGATGGCCTTGATTTCATCATTGTGTCTTGCATACACAGATTCCATGAGCTGCCTGCCTTCGGCATCAAGGGCGATAATGTGGTCGTTCTTCGCAAGTATCTCCAGTGTGTACAGCCAGCCGTCGAAATACTGTTCGATTCCCTGGGCGGCCTGCCTGGCATGGAGCATCTGGCGGCTGTTCAGATCATCGACAGCCTGCTTTTTTGCGTCCTCATAGAAGACAACAAAGAGCACGAGGCATGTCCCGATAAAGGCAGAAAAAGCGAACAGCGGGGCGTGTCTTTTCATGGGCATACTCCGAAAAGCCATGTATAGGGGTTGTGTCTCAGGCGACTGATGATTACTATATCATTGTTCGGATGCAATTATTACCCTTAATTTTTCCGTCGAGGCACGTACCTTGGATCGGTTATTATATGACCATTCATTAGGATGTTATGTATGATTGTATTCATCGGTGCGGCGGCAGCGGCTGCGCCGCCGATGGGGAAAGGATGAGAAAATGCGATGACCGTAGAGAACATCATGCCGGATGTAAAAGGCTTCATGAAAAGCAGGGTTATTCTTACCGCCGCCGAACTTGATTTTTTCACCATACTTGACAGGAAGCCCTCCACGGCAAAGAAACTGGCCGAGGCTGAGGGGATCGATCCTCGGGCAACGGCCCGGGTCCTTGACTGCCTGGTGGGGATGGGGTTTCTCGAAAAAGACGGCGGTATCTATTCCACAACACCGAAAGGGGTGCTTCTTTCTTCGTGCCATCCGGATACCCTGCTTCCCATGGTGTGCCACATGAATGACCTCTGGAAAAGCTGGAGCGCCCTTACCGATACCGTGCGGGCGGGCGTGAACCGGCGGCTGAGACCGGGCGGCTCCTTCAGCGGCGAGGAATTGAATACTTTCATCGGGGCGATGCACGCCGGAGGCCTCAGGCTTTCTCAGGCAATAGCGGATGCGTATGATACAAATCGTTTCAACAGATTGCTCGATATCGGGGGCGCTTCGGGAACGTACACCATGGCGTTTCTGCGAAAAAACCCGCGACTCCGGGCAGTTATCTTTGATTTAGAAGATGTCGTCCCTCTGTCCCGGGAGAGAATCCGAAAAGCGGGATTTTCCGGGCGCGTCGATTTTGCCATCGGGGATTTTTATAAAGATGAATTGCCCGGCGGATGCGATCTTGCCCTCCTGTCAGCTATCATTCATCAGAACAGCGCGTCGGAGAACCTTGCCCTGTATCGGAAAGTATATCGGGCCCTTGAACCGGGAGGCGCCATCCTTATCAGGGACCATATCATGGATGAATCACGGACCGAACCGCTGGAGGGGGCGCTGTTTGCCATCAATATGCTGGTGAATACCCAGGGCGGCGATACGTACACGTTTCGCGACGTCGGTGATGCTCTGAAAAAAGCGGGCGTCTGTAATATAGTGCTCCTGAGAACCGGCAGGAAAATGGACTGTCTCGTTGAAGCGCAGAAACCGGCGCAAAAACCCCCAGATTGATAAGGCTGCCATCGTCCCTTTCTTATCCCGGCCGGAATGATTATCTTAATACTATGTCATGGGAGGTGACGATGATGAAAGCGGATACAACGAAACGGTCCGGATGGCTGTCCGGGTTCGTGATTACCATATCGATCCTGGTGTTTCTGGGAGTGCCGGGAAGGATGATGACAGAGGACGGAACAATGATACAAAGCAATGTTTACGCGGCTGAGAAACTTGAAAAGGCCACATTTGCCGGGGGGTGTTTCTGGTGCATGGAGCCCCCGTTTGAAAAGCTCGACGGCGTCGTTGAGGTGATCTCCGGATATACCGGCGGGCATACCGCTGGCCCCACCTATAAAGAAGTCTCACGCGGCGGAACGGGGCATGCGGAGGCCATTCAGATTACCTATGATCCCGATCGGATAACCTATGAGGAACTGCTCGATGTTTTCTGGCGGCAGATCGATCCGACCGACCGGGACGGCCAGTTTGCAGACAGGGGAACGCAATACCGGACGGCAATTTTCTACCATTCGGAGGAGCAGAAACGCCTTGCCGAATTATCCCGGGCGGCCCTTGAGGAATCGGGAATGTTCGACAGGCCCATCGTAACGGGAATTGTGGAAGCGTCGACGTTTTACCCTGCTGAAGACTATCACCAGGATTACTCGAAGAAGAATGCGAATCATTACAAACGTTACCGCTACGGGTCGGGAAGGGAGCGGTTTCTGGAAAAAAAGTGGAGCGATACCGGTGACATCTGTCGATATAATAGCACGGTGAAGAGAGGGTCAACCATGTCAAAAGAAGACATTAAAAAGAAGCTGAACCCTCTTCAGTACTCCGTGACCCAGGAAAACGGCACGGAAAGGCCTTTTCAGAATGAATACTGGGACAACAAAAAAGAGGGGATCTATGTCGATATCGTTTCGGGTGAGCCCCTTTTCAGTTCCCTCGACAAGTATGATTCGGGAACGGGGTGGCCGAGTTTTACCAGGCCGCTCGTTCCCGACGCTGTCGTTGAAAAGGAAGACAGAAGTCTGTTTATGACCCGGACGGAGGTCAGGAGCAGGAAGTCCGATTCTCACCTGGGCCACGTTTTCAACGACGGCCCGGCGCCGACGGGATTGCGGTATTGCATGAATTCCGCCGCCCTGCGATTCATTCCGAAAGAGGACCTCGAAAAAGAGGGATACGGGGACTATTTGAAGTTATTTGACAAAAAAAACAAGGAATGACCACGGACCGAACCGCTCAATCAGCAGGCTTCATTCCAGCGTTCGATTGCCCTCGTTCCTTCCTGCCGGCCGATGCGGTAGTCCCTCTCGAGAACGGAGAGGTTTTTCGTCAACCGTGCTGTTTCAAACCCATCGGGGGGGCAGACGTCGACCACCGTGACGCCCGGCGGCGGATGGTTGATAAACGCGACGGACTTCATATACGCGCCTGCCCGGGCGCGCATCGCGCGGCTGAGATTCGGATATTTCCTGAGAAGCGCGGCATAGAGGGCCGTCGCCGGGCTGTTTTTTTTCACGTAATCGGATGGACGGGAGCGGAGCACCATGATGGTGCGAGCTCCCCGCCGGTATGCTTCGATAACGGGAATGGAATCGGCTATTCCGCCGTCGGTCATCTTCTCGCCGTTGACTTTCGGGAACGTTCGATACAGAAAGGGCAGCGCGCTTGATACCTTGAGGTACTCTTCGCAGGTGGTTTCGTCAGGTTGCAGATAGACCGCCCTTCCCGTTTCGACGGATGTGGCGACGATCAAAAAAACCTTTTTTTTGCCGAAGATCTTTTTCAAATCGAGCCGGACGTCACGTATGGTCATCTTCCACAGCCAGTCAAGATTGATGAGGTTGCCGCCGGCAAGAAATTTTTTCCAGCTCATGAATTCGGGACGGAGGGAATAATCGGTATAGATTTTATAGTTGCGCCGATACATGTCGGCAAGAAACGCGGCGATGTTTCCTGCCCCCGCTGAAACGCCTATCAGGATGTCGAAGGGATCGAACCGTTCCCGGATGAACGTGTCCAGGACGCCGGCGGAGAAAATTCCACGCATGGCACCACCCTCGACGACGAGGGCGGTCTTTAACGTGCAGGGTCTTTTTTCATCGATTGATTTCATCGGTCGCCTTCATTGCCTCTCTTACCGAAGTTTGGTCAGCTCTTCGAAAGAGAAGTAATTAAGTCGCAAAACGTCGGAATAATGTGTCATTTCGAATCCCGATTTATCGGGATGAGAAATCTGTTCGGCGTAACATGCCATATTTAAAAGATTTTTCACGAAGTTTGTCCCGATGAAAATCGAGGGTCCAAATGACATGATCTGATACGGCGGAAAACATTCGTAACGGATCACTGCTGTTGAGACCACTTCTGCTGTTGATTCTTTTTCAGGAAGGAGATAAATCTGCTGAAGACACCATACTGACGGTCATCGATTTCAACACCGTCGACACTTTCTTTCACCAGGCCTATCTTATAGGCGTAGTATCCGTTTTCATCGTCGAGAATCTCATTAAGCAGCCGATCAACATCGTCATTTGCCAGGCCGGAGATGGTCATTCTTCGAAGACGTGAAAGATAGTTGCCCATGGTGAAAAGGCCTTCATGGCCGAAAATGACAAAATACTTGAATATACGGTCAGCTTCCCCGCAGGATTCTATCTTTTCTGTTTTCTTGAATTTTTCAACAAGACTTTCTCTTACGTCTGAATTCACGCCGTAACGTCTTCCTCTGGGATGTTCTTCCGCCGTCGCCCGTCGTTCAGGCAAGTTTTTCTACTATACGGTATTGTCACCATCACGTCAATGCGATTCTCCCCGGCGGATGTCAGTGTCGATGGATGCCCGTACGTGAAAATAATCCGTTTATTGTTCGATTTGTTGAAGGTTGGAAGTGTATTCCGGGGATAAAAAAGCACCCAGCAGATACAATCCGTTGAGTGCTTTTTTTCAGAGCGATACATTTTTACAGAGGTTTAACGTTGGCGGCTGCAGGACCCTTTTTGCCCTCTTCGATGTCGAAGCTCACGCGCTGGTTCTCATGCAGGACTTTAAAGCCATCGCCCTGAATAGCGCTGTAATGTACAAACACATCGCCACCTTCATCTTTTTCGATGAAGCCGTAACCCTTGCTCTCATTGAACCACTTGACGGTACCTTGGTACATCTCGGCAATCCTCCTTTCCTGATTTTTCTAAAGTTGGATTGCCACCATGAAAGAAACAAACCAAAGCTTGAAATCTCAGCACCGCGTGTTCGTACTTCAAAATGTTCAAATCCAAACTTTACCGTGCCTGCCGCTATCTGCCGGGAAGACACATTTCTAACGTGCCCAATATATCTCAATTTTGAGGCAAGTCAAGCACTTTTTCCGTTGAAATGCTGATACTGCATGACTTTCGTGTATTGTTCACAGGATATGCCGGGTCGCCCCTGTTTTTTTATGGCACATGTCTCATCGTCCATGTCGTCCGGGCTCTGCAGATATGGGTATTGTCGATGGGCCGGGTCATGCTGTGGAGAAACGTCAGGGGCCCTCTGTTCTCATGGCCGAGCGAGATCTCGTCGGCATAGAGCGCCTCGGCCAGATAGTTGATTTCCAACTCCTTCAAGGTGTGGTTTCTTAAGAATTCCAGAGGGAAGCTGTCAATGATCCACTCGATATACCGTACGTTGTTGACGTGTTCATTCATGTCGAGATCCCGGTATGATACCCGGATCCCCGCGGGAAACTCCGAGATTTTTGGCTCCGGCAGTTTCCTGAGTTTTGAGGGGGGTATGCCTTCGCGGCCGTCATCGAACCGGACGGTGAAGTAGGAATCGGGCCGCCGGGGTTTCTTATCCCGCCGACCCATGACGAACCACACTGTATGGGCCTCTCCGATGACGCGGCCCGCCCCATCGAGCATCGCGAAGTCGCGGTAACAGAATATCCTGTCCTTCCCCGTCGGTTCCGTCCGGATGGTAACGGATTCATCCAGGCGGGGGAATTCGTGAACGGTGATGCGCTGACGCGCCAGCACCCACACGAGGCCCTGCGGCCGCAGGTGAGACATCCCGATCCCGAGATGGGACGCGTGATTCAACGCGGCCTCCTGCATAAACCTGCACAGTGCCGGCAGCGTTGCCAGCCCTTCACTGTCAACGTCATAGGAGCGGATGGGAAACGACTCGTTCCAGACCCGCTGCAGTGTGTCAGGGGGATTCTTCATTGAACTGAACAGCGAGCGCATTCCCCGCTGCTTGCGGCGGGGTTAGCGAGCGAATAAAAATAACAATCTTCCTTAACAGTCGGAGA
>JAFGWZ010000160.1 GCA_016936905.1 Deltaproteobacteria bacterium
GTTGCGGTCACTTCAGGTGCGGCGCAATACCGAACTGTACCGGTTGCGGGAAGAGGGCGCATTTGACAGACTTCATGACGAGGATGTGGTAAGGGAAATCCGGCTTTTTATTGAACATCTCGATGGCATTGAATGCAGGAATGTTAGTGATCATATCCTGAACCTCCTTGAAGAACTGGAGGGAAAACTTCCCGAAGACAGGGAGAAATTGCTCGGTGTCATCGAACGGTATTTCCAACTCTCCGATGACGAAAGAATAATCTATCGGCTGGGACGGCGAAAAGGTATCTACCGGAGGCTCGACGATCTCTCGGATAAGCGGGTATATACCATGCTGAAGGCCATCGTCGACCAGTATAAGAATGGCGACATGAGCCGGCTTGATCGGGACCTCGACAGAATTATGCATTCGTTCATTTGAGTTGCCTGATCATTTCGTCTCTTTTCCACGGCAGGACGTGAAGGGTAATGCCGTTACGACCGACCGGTAGCGGGGCCGCTGTTGATGCGCCATGGATTATATTGTGCCGCTGTTAACACAACCCAATAATTTCAAACCGATAGGTCTTCCCGAAGGCACGATCCCCCCTTTCATCTCAAGTATTTGCTTGACAGAACTGCCTGTTGAATGTAGAACTCCACAATTTGTATACTACCAGTCGTGTGGGTTCTGTCACTTCCATTGCCCGTAAAGAGCGAGCCACCCTGTTAAAGACGTGACAATCTCTTCCGTATCGCAACAGTCACTGCGGCTCTGTCGACTGAGATGGCCTCGAATTTACTTCGAACGGGATGGCAGGAGTGTGTCGGAACGATAGGAAATCGCTAACACAACCGGGTGAATAATCTGGCGGAGAAGAAAGTTATGGTGCAGAAAAAGACTATCAAGAAGGTTCTGGTAGCTAACAGGGGGGAGATCGCCCTCAGAATTATACGGACGGTGAAAGAACTCGGGCTTGTTGCCGTTGCCGTTTATGAGAAGCCGGACAGCGAATCGCTCTTCATCAGATTTGCCGATGACGCGATCCTCATAGGGAACGGTCCGCGAAAGGATTACCTCAATATCGACCGAATTATCTGGGCCGCCCGGCAGTGCGGGGCGGACGCCATTCATCCCGGGTACGGTTTCCTGGCAGAAAATCCAGAGTTTTCGGCAGCATGCGAAAGAGCCGGTATTACCTTTATCGGGCCACCCCCGGGTGTGATCAGGGATCTCGGAAACAAGGTTGTCGCCCGTGAGATAATGAAACGGGCGAATATTCCGTTCATTCCCGGCACCGATAACCTTTCAAAGGGACAGGCCGGAATCGGTGAAGCGCTGGCATTTGGAAAGACCCACGGATACCCGATCATGCTGAAAGCGTCGTCAGGAGGCGGCGGACGAGGAATCAGAAAGGTCGAAAGCGAGTCGGACCTGCGGATTCAGTTGCCGCTGGCGAGAGCTGAGGCCTTGTCGGCGTTCAATGATGAAAATGTGTACGTCGAACGGTGTATCGAAGCGCCGCGGCACGTCGAAGTGCAGATACTGGCTGATAAACACGGGAAAGTTATTCACCTGGGGACCCGGGACTGCTCGATACAGCGGCGGCACCAGAAATTACTTGAAATTGCGCCGGCGGACCTTCCTGAGGATGTCCTCGAAGCGATACACCGAACGGCAATCGCGGCGGCCCGGGAGTCCGGATATATCAATGCCGGCACCGTGGAATTCCTTGTTGATGCCGAAACGAATGAATTCTGGTTTATGGAAATGAACACGAGGCTCCAGGTGGAACACACAGTGACGGAGGTTCTGTCGGGAGTTGATATCGTGCGGGAGCAGATCAGGATCGCCGAAGGAGAGCCCATCGACATTCCCGCCGAGAGGGTTAATCTCATGGGGAAGGCCATACAAGTCAGGATCAACGCGGAAGACCCAAGAAATAATTTCATGCCCGAAGGAGGGAAACGGGTCGAAGTCTACCAGTCACCGGGAGGACCGGGGATACGGTTGGATGGGATTGTTTACCAGGGATACAAAATCCCCACCGAGTATGATTCTCTTCTCGTGAAGATGACTATTCGGGGGTATAACTGGGAACAGGCGATACAGAGACTTAAACGCGCTCTCAACGATTTTCTGATTGTCGGCCCACAGACGACCATACCATTCTACCTCGCGATCTGTGATGACAGTGATTTCAGAAAAGGGCAGTTCGATACGTCTTATCTGGAGACTCATCCGGCGCTGTTCAGCTACCCAGACTCGGAACGGGAAATTGCGAAACTATCGAAGCTGATTGCGGAGATTCATGCGAAAAAAAATAACCCCTATGCGGCATAGCGTACTGTCATAGTAAGATGAGGTGCAGGAGACAATGAACGCAGAGAGAAGAAAAGAAGATGAAATAATCACTCCCCGTGAGTTAAGGGATCATGGGGTGAAATACGTTCTCGACAAGGTCAGGAAGACGGACGGGTTTTTTGTAACCAATACTGAACGGGACCTTTCTCAATCGGATTTCAAAAACCGGATCATGCCCCACACCCAGATCCTGGTCGCGGAAGAGCGGAACGACTGCGGGTATTTTTCACTGGAGATATCGGGCGGCGCATCGGTCCACGTGGATATGCTGAGAAAGCAGATCAGTCCCTTGGAGAAGCTCGAGGTATTGAGTGCTCTCATGCCCGATACGATGTTTCAGAATCTCTGCCGCGGCATCAATCTGTTCGGATATCGTCCCTATCCGGAAAATGTCGTTCGTCTGACCGTCAAGAGTTTCGCACGGTATATCCATGTATGGCGGGTATTCGATTTTCTTAATTACATACCGAATATGATTCCCGTGTTTGAAGAAGTTAAGAAAGCGGGGTGCATCCTGGAGCCGTCCATATGCTTTTCAACAGGCCCGGAACACACGAATGACTATTATGTGAAAAAAGTCGGAGAAATCATCGACGTGACGGGAGACGATATCATCCTCTGTATCAAGAATCACGGCGGATTAGGGACATCAAAGAGAATCGGTGATTTGACAAAGGCGATCATGGATGGTTACCCGGATATCGTTATACATTATCACGGTCACAACACCGATGGCGACGATGTGGGAAGAATCGTTGCCGCTGTGAGGAACGGCGCAAAGATCGTTGATGCCGGCGATCATTCCTTCTGTGGCTTTTTTGGTCCGCCGCCCATCTTGACGGTTATTGACACACTGAAAGAGTATGGGCATCGGGCGGTAGGGATCGATCTGAATAAAGTGATCGAGACATCAAATAAACTGAGACCCCAGCGGGAGTTCTACAAGAATTTCGAGTCGCAGTTTCTGGGGTTTGACCCTACCGCGCAGACGCATAAGCTCCCCGGAGGCGCAACGGGGTCCAGTTTTGAGCAGGCCGTTAAGGGGGGATTCCTCGAGCAGATGCCGGAGATTCTGCAGAAGGAATTACCTCGGGTACAGCGTGAACTCGGCAACTGGTGGAGCGTCACGCCCGGATCTCAGATACTCTGGACAACGGCGGTGAACAACGTGCTGAAGGGGGCGCGGTACAAGGATGCCAACGATGACCTGAAGAATCTGATGCTCGGTCGGTATGGTGAACTTCCCTTCCACTGGCCCGCCGATGAAATTTACGAGGCCGTCTTCGGTCCCGCCTGGAAGGATTACGTTGAAAAAGAAAAAGGATACCAGAAGATCGAAGATATCGATGTCGATGTGGAACGGCGTGTCCTGGAACATCGTCTCGGCCGGCCGGCGACGGATGACGAGCTTGTTCTCTATCTTCAGCATCCAAACGACGCGGTAAGCTTCTTTAAGTTTGAAGAGAAATACGGGAAGTCATGGGTCCTTCCCCCGGAAGTATGGTTCAAGAAAGGGGGATTCCGTCTTGGTGACAGATTTGAATTTTCAGATGCCTTCGGCAAACAGCATCTGATCGAGATAGGGCCGCAGAGGAGAACGAAAAATGGCGATGCAGTAACATACCTCATCGTGGACCATCACCCGGAACCCATCCTGACAGAACTTGAACAGGAAGGGGGCGCCGCGAAGAAGAAACCGTCGCTGTCACCGAAGGAGATCACAGCGCTCGCAAAGACCGGGGATGTCAGGTCTCCCCTGAAGGGAACGGTCAATGAAGTTCCCGCGTCGGCAGGTGACGAAGTGTCGGCGGGACAGGTCCTGATCGTGCTGGAAGCGATGAAGATGCTCAATAATATCATTTCCGAGATAAGTGGAAAAGTCGCGGAGGTATCGGTGTCTCCCGGTGATGAGGTCGATGTGGGAGATCAGCTGCTCATCGTCACCAAAGATGGATGAGATGACGGGAATTGGATTAAAGGATTTCCGGTAAAACGTCGATGAGAACAGGAGGGGATGCGTGCTCTCAAATAGCCGGAGGAGGCAGGGCAGGCGAATCTATTCTTGACTTTTAGAATATTTATGGTATTTTTACGTCGATTCGGGAGTTTACTACGAAGCAGGTAGAAAGAACACAGTCTTTATACCGGGGTGGATATGTCAAAAAATAATTATACCCTCCTTCTCATTCCCGAGAAACAGAGTTCCATAAGAAAAATAAAGCTGTCAGGCATATTTCTGAAGATACTCTCCGGAGCCGTCGTTGTGGTGTTGCTGACGCTGGGTTACTTCTCGTACGATTATGTGACGATAAGGGGCGATGCGGCAGAACTGGCGGAACTGAAACGAATCACGACGTCTCAAAAGGAACAGATCGACCTGCTTGCCGCAAAGATAGACGATTTCGAGAAAAAGATGGCGGACATCCGTGAGTTCGACAAGAAGATACGGGTAATGACGAACATTGACAACAGTAGGACAAACGGCCAGTTTCTGGGCATGGGAGGTCCATCGTCGACAGAAAACATGGTGGAGTCTCAAATCGCCGCAACGGAGAAGGCTCTTATCAATCAGATACATAAGAATATGGATCAGCTCCTTGAAGAAGCAAACTATCAGGAGGACAGTTTCAAGGAGTTGTTTGAGTTCCTGAAGAAGCAGAAGTCAGTTCTTGCTTCGACACCGTCTATATGGCCGGTAATGGGATGGGTTACCTCTGAATTCGGTTACAGGATATCACCCTTTACGGGGCAGCGTGAATTTCACCGCGGAATCGATATAGCGACGAAGATGGGTGAAGAGATTCTGGCCCCGGCAGATGGTCATGTCTTGAAGATCGCCTACGAGCCCGACATGGGAAACATGCTCCAGGTTGATCATGGAAACGGCATAGTGACCTGTTATGGTCATCTCGCAAAGATCGCGGTAAATCGGGGAAGAGCGATCAAGAGGGGTGACATCATCGGCGCCGTCGGCACATCGGGAAGGAGCACGGGACCTCATCTCCATTATGGCATCAGAGTCAACGGCGTCTATGTGAATCCTAAGAAATATCTCTTTTAAGTGTGCCATAAACGATTGGTAAGGGTTGCGTCAACAGGAAATGATCCTGGAAGAAACAAATGTTCAAAAAATCCCGGTAGTTCCTTACCGGGTTTTTTTATGAGGAACAAATGCTTAACTATATTCTGAAAAAATTCATCGGCAGCAAAAACGACCGCGAATTGAAGCGGCTGTCCCGTATCCTTGATGAAATAAACGAGAAAGAGCCAGCGATTGCCACGCTCAGCGACGGGGAACTTCAATCGAAGACGGCATATTTCAGGCAGTGTCTTAACGAAGGAATGACCCTTGACGACATCCTTCCGGAGGCCTTTGCCGTCGTCAGGGAGACGGCGCGGCGGACCGTCGGTATGAGGCCATTTGATGTCCAGATGATCGGCGGCATGGTGCTTCATGAAGGTAAAATCGCCGAGATGAAAACCGGTGAAGGAAAGACCCTTGCGGCGACAATGCCTGTCTACCTGAATGCCCTGTCGGGGAAAGGTGCTCATGTCGTGACGGTGAATGACTATCTGGCCCGTCGCGACGCCGAGTGGATGGGGCCTATTTATAAATTCCTGGGACTTTCAGTGGGGGTTATACTCCACGGGCTTGATGATGTCCAGCGGAAAGACGCCTATAACTGCGATATCACCTATGGCACAAACAATGAATTCGGCTTCGATTATCTCCGCGACAACATGAAATTCCGCATCGAAGATTATGTCCAAAGGGAGTTTAATTTTGCCATCGTCGACGAAGTGGACAGTATTCTTATCGATGAGGCCCGTACGCCTCTCATCATATCCGGACCTTCCGAAGAATCGACGGATAAGTACTATCGGATCAATCAGATCATTCCACGCCTGAAGAAGGAGGATGATTATACGATTGAAGAGAAAAGCCGGACCGTCGTGTTGACTGAACAGGGTGTGGCGACGGCGGAAAAGCTTCTCAAGGTCGACAATCTCTATGAACCGAGAAACATGGAGATCCTTCACCATGTCAACCAGGCGCTTAAGGCCCACACCCTGTTTAAGAAGGATGTCGATTATGTCGTAAAGGAAGGCCAGGTCATCATCGTCGACGAATTTACCGGGAGGATCATGCCGGGAAGGCGATACAGCGACGGTCTTCACCAGGCGCTTGAGGCGAAAGAACGGGTGAAGATCGAGCGGGAAAACCAGACGCTCGCGTCCATCACGTTCCAGAATTACTTCAGAATGTATGAAAAGCTGGCCGGTATGACCGGAACGGCGGACACCGAGGCTGCGGAATTCAAGAAGATATACAATCTCGACGTCGTCGTCATTCCCACGAATATGCCGATGATACGAGAGGACTATTCAGATGTTATCTATAAGACGACCGGGGAGAAGTACGGGGCCATCATCGAAGAGATCAAAGATCTTCATCAGCAGAACAGGCCGGTGCTCGTCGGGACGATATCGATCGAACATTCGGAACTTCTCAGCACATATCTCAAAAAGACGGGCATTAAACACAATGTCCTGAACGCGAAACACCACGAAAAGGAGGCGGAGATCATAGCCCAGGCGGGGCAGCCCGGTGCCGTGACGATTTCCACGAATATGGCGGGAAGGGGAACGGATATCAAGCTGGGTGACGGGGTCGCCAAACTGGGAGGGCTTCATATCCTCGGGACGGAACGGCATGAAAGCCGCCGGATCGATAACCAGCTTCGCGGACGTTCGGGACGCCAGGGCGATCAGGGATCGTCACGGTTTTATCTTTCCCTGGAGGACGACCTGCTGCGAATTTTCGGGGCCGAGCGCATATCATCCGTCATGGACAGGATCGGAATGGAAGAAGGCGAGCCCATAGAACACGGCCTGATCAGTAAGGCAATCGAGAATGCCCAGCGAAAGGTGGAGGGGCAGAATTTCGAGATAAGGAAGCATCTTCTCGAATATGACGATGTGATGAACAAACAGCGCGAGGTCATATATAAGCAGCGAAAAGATGTGCTCGGCGGCGAGAATCTGAGACAAACCGTAGATGAAATGTTGGATGAAGTGGTTGATGCGGTTGTGGCGGAATATGTCGATGAAGACCTTCATCCGGAAGAATGGAACCTGAAGGGTCTCGATGACATGGTGTTCAAGCAGTTCGGCATCAAGGAGGATTTTACCGAATGGGAGAAGCGGGACGGACTCAATGCCGAAGCGATCCGGGAGATTATTCTTTCGAGAGTGACGTCCATGCTGGATGAGAAGGAAAAGAACTTCGGCGGGGAACTGATGGACCAGGTGATGAAAATCGTCATGCTCCAGTCCATCGATTCGCACTGGAAAGACCACCTGCTGGGCATGGACCACCTCAAGGAAGGAATCGGGCTCAGGGGATATGGACAGAAAGACCCCCTTCGGGAATATCAGCGTGAGGGGTACGAGATGTTCATGGACATGGTGTACCGTATCAAGGCGGACATCATCGAAAAGCTTTCATGGGTCCAGGTTCAGGTGAAGGAAGACCTCGATGAGGTTCAGAAAGCCCGGGAAGAGGAATACGTCATGAGCCGCGGCGATGCCGACGCGGCCGTCGAGACAGTAAAACGGGAAGGGAAAAAGGTGGGACGAAACGATCCCTGTCCCTGCGGGAGCGGCAAGAAGTATAAGAAGTGCTGCGGAAAGTAATCGATTCCGGATAAGAACGGGCTGTTACCACCAATTAATTTCACCGGGTCCATGGATCTATTTGATAAATCTGCAACTTGCCTCAGGCAATTAAAAAATGCGGCCTTTGCCTTGGGCCTTAAGCCTTTTGCCCTTAGCCTAATTTGTGAAGACCGCTCACATAAATGTGGGCAGCAGTCAGATTTTTTATAAAGTGAGGCGGCAATGAGCGATCAGACGGTAAATGTGCCAGGGTTCCTGGCAAACGGTGTATCGGCGGGAATAAAGGATAATGGGAAAAAAGACCTGGCCCTGATTTATTCGATAGTCCCGGCCCGGGCCGTGGGTGTCTTCACAACCAACCGTTTCAAAGCGGCACCGGTCATCCTCGATATGGAGCGGATACAACGGGGTCTGGCACAGGCGATCGTGATCAACAGCGGAAACGCCAACGCATCGACGGGGGATAGGGGGTATGACGACGCCGTCGCCATGTCCCGGGCGATTGCGGATGGATTGGACATATCAGAAGACCTCGTCCTGGTGGCGTCCACAGGTGTCATTGGTGAGAAGCTGCCCGTCAAAAAAATCGTCAGGCGGGCGGGCGATCTCATCGGTGGTCTCAGTGCGGACGGCATCCCCGTCGCTGAAGAAAGCATTATGACCACCGACAAGTTTCCGAAGATTGCGTGGAGGAAGTGTGTGATCGGTGGAAAGGAAGTGACGGTTTGCGGCATTGCGAAGGGGGCAGGGATGATTGAGCCGAAGATGGCGACCATGCTCTCATTTATCATGACCGACGCCTCGATCGATTACCATTGTCTGGGCAGGGTGTTCAGGAAGGCGGTCGATGCGAGCTTTCATGCCATTACCGTCGACGGATGCATGAGCACGAATGACACGGTGATAATGCTTGCCAACGGCGTTGCCGGTAATGGCACCCTGACAGGCCGTTCCCCCGGAGCGGCGGTCTTCCGGGACACCGTCACACATGTGATGACCGAACTCGCCAGGGAAATCGTAAGAGACGGCGAAGGGGCGACGAAGATTATTCATATCATTGTCGAAGAGGTCCGGTCCCGAAAGGACGGGAGGAAGATTGCCTACGCGATCGCCAATTCCAACCTGGTCAAGACTGCGTTTTATGGAGGAGACCCCAACTGGGGAAGAATTATAGCCGCCGTCGGATCGTCGGGCGTCGCCGTAGAACCCTGCTTCGTTTCTCTGTTCATGGACGGGATTCCCCTCTTCAAGGACGGAACGGGGGTTCGGGGAGGAAAAGAGCGGCTTGCGCACGTTATGAAGAAAGACAGCATCGAAGTCCTGGTGAAACTCGGTATGGGCAAGAAGTCCTATCATCTCTTTGCCTCGGATCTCACCCATGAATACGTCACCATTAACGCCCATTATCATACGTAAGAACGGATGATCCATCCGGTGGGCGGACGGATCATGTCGTGACAGACAGGCCTGGTGGAAAAAATTATGAAAGCCGTCGGAGGGAGGTCTGACAGCTCATTTTCCTTGATAAATTCCTGTTTATGTGATATTTGCCCACAGTTTATCGTATTCGGCCGGATAGGGCTGAATGAAAAACACACATTCTCCGATCGGTGTGGAGTTGCTTTCCTTGTATTCACTGGAATGAAGGGATGTCCCGCAGTGAGGTGAAGAGAATGGTGGAACAAAACAATGAGAAGGAGAGATTTATGGCGCGTATCACCATGAAGATGCTGCTCGAAGCAGGGGTTCATTTCGGGCATCAGACAAACAAGTGGAACCCTAAGATGAAGCCGTATATTTTCGGCGCCCGCAACGGAATCTATATCGTCGATCTGCAGCAGACGGTGGGAATGTTCGAAGTTGCCTATAACTTTATTACCGACACGGTAGCATCGGGCAGGGATGTATTATTTGTGGGAACAAAAAAACAGGCTCAGGAGTCGATCAAGGCGGAGGCGGAGCGGTGCTCCATGCCTTATGTCAATCACCGGTGGCTCGGCGGTATGCTGACAAACTTTGATACGATCAAAAAAAGTATTGATAAATTAAACCGCCTCGATTCGATGTTTGAAGACGAAAGCATCAATGCATTCCCCAAAAAAGAGATCCTTGGGTTGCAGAAGGAACGGGATAAACTGGAAAAGGTGCTCGGCGGTATCCGGAACATGACCGATATTCCCGGGGCGATCTTCGTCGTCGATCCGAGGAAAGAACTCATCGCGGTCAAAGAAGCGAACAAATTGAATATACCCATCGCGGCCATTGTCGATACGAACTGTGATCCCGATGATATCGATTTCGTTATTCCCGGAAATGACGATGCCATAAGGGCGATAAAGCTGTTTTCATCGAAAATAGCCGATGCCGTCATCGATGGCAAACAACGTTTTGAAGAGCTGATTCAGGCTCAGACCGACAAGGGCGACACGGAAGAGCAGGGGTTCGACGACGGTGAAGCGGATGTTCCTGAAAGTGTTGAAAGCAAAGAGGCCGGCGCTGATTCCGCCAGCCTGTCTGAAGATGAAATGACTAACGAAGAGGAGGAGTAACCGTGGGAATTTCAGCAGCGGTAGTAAAAAAATTGCGGGATAAAACGAACGCCGGCATGATGGACTGCAAGGAAGCGCTTCAGGCGTCGGACGGAGATTTTGATAAAGCATTGGACTATTTACGGAAGAAGGGACTGTCGGCGGCGACGAAGCGGTCATCGAAGGCGGCAAAAGAAGGTACTGTCGCGTCGTATATTCACATGCAGGGAAGAATAGGGGTTCTTGTCGAGGTCAACTGTGAGACCGATTTCGTTGCAAGGACGGAAAACTTTCAGGCAATGGCACGGGATATCGCTATGCACATTGCTGCCGCGAATCCGACCTATCTGAAACCTGACGATGTTCCGGAAGCAGTCATGGACAAGGAAAAGGCGATCTACCGGGAGCAGGCTCAGGCGGAGGGAAAGCCCGAAAAGATATGGGATAGAATCATTGAAGGAAAACTGAAAAAATACTATGAAGAAGTGTGCCTCCTGAATCAGAAGTTTGTAAAGGACATGGATATCACCGTCGAGACCCTGGTGAAAAACATGATAGCCACGACCGGTGAGAACATCATTGTAAGGCGGTTCGTACGTTTTCAGTTAGGCGAACAGGAATAAAGCCGATTGCATCCCCTCAGTTGCGATCAACGGGGCCGACAGCGCGGATGGCGTGAACCATGGACAAACCGATTTACAGGCGTGTTCTGCTGAAATTGAGCGGTGAAGCCCTCCTCGGGAAGAAGACGTTCGGCATCGACGTCGATGTTGTCAAGTCCATCGGCGGGGATGTCAAGGAAATTGTCGATCTGGGAGTTCAGGTCGCCATTGTCATCGGCGGCGGGAATATTTTTCGCGGTGTCGAGGCAAGCGCGAAGGGCATTGATCGGGGAACAGCCGATTATATGGGTATGCTCGGCACGATCATCAACAGTCTGGCTCTCAGGGGGTTTCTGTCGGAGATGGGTGTGGTTACCCGGGTTCAGACGTCGATAGAGATGAGGGAAGTGGCGGAACCCTTTATTATCGGACGGGCATTGAGGCACCTCGAAAAGGGAAGGGTTGTGATTTTTGCCGGCGGTACGGGAAATCCTTATTTTACCACCGATACCGCCGCGTCATTACGGGCGCTTCAGATTCAAGCCGATGCGATGCTGAAAGCCACGAAGGTTGATGGGGTCTTTGACAAGGACCCGGTTGTTCATGCAGATGCCCGCAAGTTTGACAGGATCAGCTATACGGAGGTGCTGGCGAAGAATTTACGGGTGATGGATGCGACTGCTATTTCCATGTGCCGGGATAACGATATGCCGGTTATTGTCTTTAATCTGGAAACGAAAGGAAACATTAAGAAAGTTATCTGTGGGCAACCGATCGGAACAATCGTAGGAGTCGAACAATGAAGGACCTGGTTTTGGGTGAATTGAAGGAAAACATGGAGAAGCACATCCAGTTCCTGGAACGATCGCT
The DNA here is from genome assembly GCA_016936905.1 of Deltaproteobacteria bacterium. Taxonomy (GTDB): domain Bacteria; phylum Desulfobacterota; class Syntrophia; order Syntrophales; family UBA6807; genus DSDU01. Next base: position 12,024 of record JAFGWZ010000160.1, read on the forward strand.
GAATAAGGTGAGAACGGGAAGGGCCTCACCGGCCCTTCTTGACGGAATCAAAGTCGAGTACTACGGTACACCGACGCCACTGAATCAGATGGCCAACATTTCAGTGCCCGAAAGCCAGTTGCTGGTTATTTCGCCGTGGGACGCCTCGGTTCTCGGGAACATAGAAAAAGCGATACAGAAATCTGAGCTCTCTCTGGTGCCGTCCAACGACGGTAAGGTCATTCGGATTACCATTCCCCCCTTGACGGAGGAACGGCGGAAAGATCTCGTCAAGGTTGTCAAGAAAATGGGCGAAGAGTGTAAAATAAACATTCGAAACTCACGGCGGGACGCGAATAATCAGCTTAAGGATTTAAAAAAAGACGGCGAGATTTCGGAAGATAACTTCCACAACTACCAGGATGATGTTCAGAAGGTCACGGATGAATACATAAAAAAGACGGATGAAATCCTTGCCGTTAAAGAGCAAGAAATCATGGAAATATGAAAAGCCGTCTCTTTCAAAAACAAACAATGAGTTAAAGGGAGCCTGATGGTTCCCTTTTTGTTTAATGCCGGAAGTCTGGCCCCTATTCCAACAATACCTTGAAAATGGCCGTCTGCTGTGATACGTAAACATTCCAAAACAATAGATTAATAAGGGTTACGTAAAACATCAATGCAACGACTCGACATGAAAAAAGTTCCCCGGCATATAGCAATTATCATGGACGGCAATGGCCGGTGGGCAAAACAAAATGCATTGAAGAGGATCGACGGGCACCGGAAAGGCGCCGAGGCGGTAAGAAGCGTCGTTCGGGCGTGCCGGGCCATGGGGGTCAATTATTTAACCCTGTACGCATTTTCCGTGGAAAACTGGAGTCGACCGGCAGCGGAAGTCGATGCCCTCATGGTACTCCTGGAGAAGTTTCTGATAGAGGAACTTCCTGATATGCTTAAAAATGACATCAGGTTCACCGTCATAGGGAACGTTGAGGCACTGCCGGGAAATGTCCGCACCATACTGAGTGATACGATTGCGAAAACAGGCCAATGCTCAAGCATGACGCTGGTGCTGGCCCTCAGTTACGGTGGCAGGGATGAGATCGTGAACGCCGTCAGAAACATTCTCGTCGAGGGCACATCGGGAAGGCTTTCGCCCGGTGAGGTTACAAAAGAGGTGTTTTCCCGGTATCTCTATACCAGGGACATTCCCGATCCAGACCTACTCATCAGAACGAGCGGAGAGTATCGGTTGAGCAATTTTCTTCTGTGGCAGTCGGCTTACACGGAACTCTATTTTGTGAAGACGCTCTGGCCCGATTTTTCCGAGAAGGAACTGGAAGACATTATCATCGACTACCAGGGACGGGAGCGGCGTTTCGGGCTGACGAGCGACCAGATACGATAAGTAAGGATGCCAACCATGAGCCCTCACCTCAAACGATGGATAACCGCCATCGTCATCGTGCCGGCGCTGTTTACAGCGATCATCTACGGCCCGGCGATTCTTTTTGCTGTTATCGTCACCATCCTGGTTATGGGCGGTGTCATGGAATACAACACCATGGTATTTGAGAAAGGGGCGCGTTGGGAAAAAGCTGCCGGCTTTGTTCTCGGACTGTTCATCATCGTGTCGGCATACATCGGAAACAGCCATGTGATGTTTGCAATGACGACCTTTTCCGTCATGATCGCCTTCCTGCTTTTTCTCTACAACGCCAGGGAAGGTTTCGTCGACCTGTCTGTCGTGGCCAAAGTCGTGTTCGGCCTGATCTATATACCTTTCATGCTGTCGTACATCATAATGATCCGGCAGTGGGCATTCGGCGTGCAGTGGATCTTTTTTATTATTTTCCTTGCTTTTTCAGGCGACGTGTCTGCCTATTATGTAGGCAAATCTATGGGGAAAAGGAAATTGATGCCCGCCGTCAGCGCCGGGAAAACGGTTGAAGGGACGGTGGGGCTGGTCATCGGCAGCATTGTGGGGTGCCTCGTTTACTCGGTGATCTTTTTCCATGAACTTTCACTTATTCATGTGATAGTCATGGCGTTTCTGGGAAGCATCCTCGGGCAGTTGGGAGACCTCTGCGAATCGACGATAAAACGGTTTTTCTCCGTCAAGGATTCGGGATTTCTGTTCCCCGGGCACGGTGGTGTGCTGGACAGGCTCGATTCTCTGATTTTCATTATTCCATTTGTCTATTATTACAGGATGCTCGTGATTCAATGAAAAACATAGCAATTCTCGGATCTACCGGATCGATCGGTGTTAGCACCGTTGACGTGGTGACTCGCAATCCGGCGCGGTTTGCCGTCTACGCCCTCGCGGCGGGAAGAAACCTTGAGCTGTTGAAAAAGCAGATAGAACGGTTCAGACCGCGGATTGCCTCCGTGATTGACGAAGATCACGCGATGCGGCTCACTGATATGCTTGGCCGATCGTCACAGACAAAAGTCCTGTGGGGTCTGGAAGGGTATCGTGAGGTCGCCACCTGCCGGGAAGTGAATATGGTTGTTTCGGCGATTGTCGGAGCCGCGGGACTGATTCCCACTGTCGATGCCATCGATGCGGGCAAGGATATCGCCCTGGCGAACAAGGAAACAATGGTCATGGCGGGGAGCCTGGTCGTTGAAAAGGCCAGAACGCGGGGAATCGCCATTCTTCCCGTTGACAGTGAGCATGGGGCCATTTTTCAATGTCTCGTCGGGCACAACAGGGCTGATGTACGAAAAATCATACTGACCGCATCGGGAGGGCCTTTCTTTCGCCTGCCGCGGGATGAGATGCATGAGGTGACTGTTGAAGACGCGCTGAAGCATCCGAACTGGGACATGGGGGCGAAGATTACCATCGACTCGGCGACGATGATGAACAAGGGGCTTGAGGTCATCGAGGCGAAGTGGTTATTCGATGTGGATATCGACAGGATCGAGGTGGTGATACATCCACAGAGCATCGTTCATTCGCTGGTAGAATACCGGGATGGGTCCGTTATAGCCCAACTGGGCGTACCGGATATGAAAGGGCCGATTGCCTACGCGCTCTCATATCCCGGGCGACTCGACGATGTCATCGCACCCCTGAATCTGGCGGCGACCGGGACGCTGGAATTTTTCTCCCCCGACTGCGAGAAGTTTAAAAATCTCGAGCTTGCCTATCGTGCTGCCGCCAGCGGCGGGACGACGCCGGCGGTTCTGAATGCCGCAAATGAAGTGGCGGTTGATGCTTTTATTAAAGGCACTATCGGGTTTATGGACATGCCGGATGTCGTGGAAGAAGTTATTGCGGGGCATGACCCGAAGGAACCGCATACGATCGAAGACGTCATTGAAGCTGACCGAAACGGCCGAGACAGCGCGGCAAAAATAGTGGAAAGGTTATCATCACAGCATTGATCGGCATTAACATCATATCAGTCATTATTCTGTTGGGAGTCCTGATTTTTGTCCATGAACTGGGGCATTTTCTGGTTGCCAAATGGTTCGGCGTGGGCGTCCTGAAATTCTCTCTCGGGTTCGGTCCCCGGTTGATAGGACGAAAAATAGGAGAGACGGAATATCTCATCTCAGTCATACCCCTCGGCGGATACGTAAAGCTCCTTGGCGAATCGGAAAGTGACGATCTGTCTCCCGAGGATGAACGACGGTCCTTTCAGCGTCAGCGGGTCTTTAAGCGAATGGGAATCGTCGTTGCCGGGCCGGTCTTTAATTTTCTTTTTGCGATGGTGGCATTTACCTTCATCTATACAGTCGGCGTGCCCGCCCATACCTCCCGGATCGGAACGGTCCTGGAGAATTCCCCGGCGTCTGCGGCAGGGATCCGCCCCGGTGATGTCGTTGCCGCCATCGATGGACGGGGGATATCGAAATGGTCGGAACTGGCCAATACGATTTATGAAAGCAGCGGGCGGGAGCTCGCCCTTACTGTCGACAGAGATGGAGTCCTGGTGAATGTTACCGTCGTTCCCGAAAAATCAAAGGGCAGAAACATTTTCGGAGAAGAACTGGAATCATATAAGATCGGCGTTTCCGTATCGGACGAAACGGTCATCGAACGGGCCAATCCCTTCCGGGCATTCGCGATGGGCATGAACCAGACATGGTGGTTCACCAAATTAACCGTCTTGAGCATAGTGAAGATTATTCAACGGGTCATCTCGCCGAAAACCCTTGGCGGGCCCATTATGATAGCACAGATGTCGGGACAGTACGCCAAGCAGGGGCTTATTCCCTTCCTGTTTTTCATGGCCATTCTGAGCATCAACCTCGGGGTGCTGAACCTTCTTCCCATTCCCGTCCTCGACGGCGGGCATCTCCTCTTTTACGGCATCGAGGCTCTCACTGGCAGAGAAGTCAATCTGAAATGGCGGGAAATGGCGCAGCAACTGGGATTTTTTATCCTGATCCTGTTGATGATATTCGTGTTTTATAATGACATTGTAAGAATAATCGGTGAATGACGACTTCGTAAAAAGGCCGATCTCTGCGTTACGCTGTATCTCTCGTCACTGCGGCGTACCGCAAGTACGCCTCATTCCTCGAGATTTGCAAGCCTTGATCTCGACCTTTTTACAAAGTCGTCTGAAATTTAACTTTTAAGACTTAATCGGTGAATAAACCATGATAACACTGGCGTTTGATACATCGACAAAGACAGGAAGCTTTGCCCTGCTGAAGGATAAAATACTCCTCGTTGAACAGTTTATGAACACGGGGAGAAACCATGGAGAAACAGTTCATCCAGCAATCAGGCAGATCCTCTCAGCGGCGGGAATAGGTATCGGCGATGTGAATCTCCTGGCTGTTACGGTTGGCCCCGGCTCGTTTACGGGGCTGCGGATCGGGGCGGGTACCGCCAAGGGACTTGCTTTCGCCGAGGAAACACTCATCGTCGGCGTATCGACCCTCGACGCCCTTGCGGCGAATGCGTCAGGAAGCGCCCTCACCATTTGTCCCATGCTCGATGCGCGGAAAGGAGAAGTGTATACCGCTTTCTATCGAGCCGCCGGAGCGGATTTCCCCGAAAGAATTTCAGATGAGCGGGTGATTTCACCGGAAATCCTGCTGACGGACATGGACCGTCCCGTCCTGTTTCTCGGCGACGGTGCCATCGCCTATGAAGGACTCATCCGCTCCATACTCGCCGACAAGGCCCACTTCGTGCCCGATCCGTTTAATTACATACGGGCGGCATCGGTCGGACTTATTGGATTGAAAAAATTTCGTGACGGTGATAGTCTCAATAGCCTGATATTTGCACCCCGGTACCTCCGCCTGTCTGAAGCGGAAACCAGGAAGCTCACCGAAGGGAACGGCGGTGATCGAATAAATATAAAACGGAAGTGACTGACTGATTATGGACTTTAGAGAAAGCCCGGTTGTTCTTGAAGGATTTGTTTTTATCGCCCCCCTGTGTGCGCTCACGTTGGTCTTTGCCTATTTCGGCAACATCTGGACATCGGTTCTCTTTTTCTGCGCAACATTATTTGTCGCGAATTTTTTTCGCAATCCTGAACGGTCGGTTCCGCAGGATGAAAAGGCAATACTATCGCCCGCCGACGGAAGGGTACTGAGCATAGAAGAAGGTGTAGTCAGCAGCCTGATAGAAGGACCATGTAAAAAGGTGAGCATTTTTATGAACGTGTTCAACGTCCATGTCAACAGGATGCCCTTTTCTGGTACCGTAACGGCTATCGAGTACAGGCCGGGGAAATTTTTCTCCGCCAATCTTGATAAAGCGTCCGAACTCAACGAAAGAAATTCCGTCGTGGTGACAACCGATGACGGCCGGAAGATTCTTACGGTTCAGATTGCCGGGATGGTGGCACGGCGGATCGTTTGTTGGGTCAACGAAGGGATGGAGATGGCCAGGGGAGAACGGTTCGGGCTTATCCGCTTTGGGTCGCGGCTTGAAGTATTTATGCCTTCCGATACGGAGATATCCGTTACAGTCGGCGAAAAAGTGAAAGCGGGAGAAACGATTGTGGGGAGGTTATCATGATTAAACGACCGACCATTACGTCAGACGGGATGAGAAAGGGAATTTACGTGCTTCCCAATCTCTTTACGACGGCAAGCCTGTTCTGTGGGTTTTATGCGATTATTGCGTCAATGAGGGAAAATTTCTTCTATGCCGCCGTGTCGATCCTCATTGCCGGCATCCTTGACGGCCTCGACGGAAGGATCGCCCGGTTTACCAACACAACGAGCAAATTCGGCAGCGAATACGATTCTCTTGCCGATCTCGTGGCATTCGGTGTCGCGCCGGGCATTCTCGCCTATACATGGGCGTTGTCGCCCTTCGGGAGATACGGCTGGCTCGTGGCTTTTCTGTTTGTCGCCTGCGGTGCGTTGCGCCTGGCCCGCTTCAATATTCAGATCGGAATCGTGGAAAGCAAGGTTTTTAACGGCCTGCCCATTCCTGCGGCGGCGGGGGTTGTCGCCGGTTCGGTTCTCTTTTATGATTATGTCGGCGGGACCGGCCACTTCAATCATATATCGATTCTCCTGACTGTGGTGGCGCTGGCGTTCCTCATGGTAAGCAGCATAAAGTTCTACAGCTTCAAGGACGTGAATTACTTTTCCCGGAAACCCTTTATTACTCTGGTTCTCGTTGTCTTTGTCTTTACGGTAATCGTCATGGAACCACAGTTGATGATCTTCACCATGGCCGTCGGATATGCCTGCTCAGGGCCGGCCTGGTCGCTCTATAAACTCTTCAGGCGAAACAAAAAAGCCCGAGAAGAAGTAAAAAAGTATGTAAATAAAGTATGAAGGGGAGGTAAGGACTGAAAGATGAGAAGGTATAACGTCGCCGTTGTCGGGGCGACAGGTGCTGTCGGAAATGAAATGATTCGTATTCTTGAACAGAGAGATTTTCCCGTTGCGGAACTGAAACTGCTGGCATCGGAACGTTCCATCGGCAAGACGCTTTCCTACAAAGGGACGGAATATCCCGTTTCAGTGCTTGATGAGGGCTCTTTTGAAGGGGTTGAGATAGGGCTTTTCTCCGCCGGTGGAAGCATCAGTGAGCGATTTGCGCCCATAGCGGCCCGGGCGGGATGTGTTGTCATCGACAATACCAGCGCATTCAGAATGGTCCAGGAGATTCCCCTCGTTGTTCCCGAAGTGAATAGTGAAGACATAGCGGCATATACCGCGAAGGGGATCATTGCGAATCCCAATTGTTCCACCATTCAGATGGTCGTGGCGCTGAAACCGATCCATGACAGGGTAAAAATAAAGCGGATAGTCGTGACGACTTTCCAGGCCGTTTCAGGAACAGGAAAGGAGGCGATCGAGGAACTCGCCGAACAGACCAGGGCGCTCATGAATATGAAGGAACCGGAAATTGCCGTTTATCCCCATCGCATCGCCTTTAACTGCCTTCCTCATATCGATGTGTTCCTTGAAAACGGCTATACCAAGGAAGAAATGAAAATGGTCAATGAGACCAGGAAGATAATGCGCGATCAGTCCATTGCGGTGACGGCAACGACTGTGAGAGTGCCGGTTTTTTACAGCCATTCAGAGTCGGTCAATATTGAAACGGAGAAAAAGATCACCGCGAGTGAAGTGAGAGACCTGCTCGCCACCGCTCCGGGTATAACCGTCGTCGATAACCCATCGAAAAATGAATATCCCCTTCCCATCGATGCCGCGGGAAAAGATGACACCTATGTCGGCAGGATTCGCGAGGATGAATCAATCTCCAACGGAATCAATATGTGGGTTGTGTCGGATAACATCAGAAAAGGAGCGGCGCTCAACACGATACAGATAGCGGAAATCCTTATCAGGGATTACCTTTAATGATTGGTGATGAAGGTTATTGGAGGCACGGCAAGAGGACGGAAACTATCCATACCGAAAGGCGCTCGCCTGAGGGCCACCGCGGACAGGACGAAAGAATCTCTGTTTAACATTCTGCCGTCACTGGAAGGGAAATCCTTTCTCGATCTGTTTGCCGGTACGGGAAATGTCGGTATCGAGGCGATGAGCAGGGGGGCGGTTCGAACGGTGTTCGTCGAAAAGAACGCCACCATGGCCGATGCCATTCGAAAAAACGTCAGCGCCTGCGGACTGGACAGCGACCATGAGGTCATGGCGGTGCCATGTGAACGAGGGATAAACATTCTCAAGCAGCGCGAAGAGTCCTTCGACATTATCTTCGCTGACCCTCCCTATGAAAAAGGGTATGTAGAACGAACGCTGTTATGGCTCGGAGGCGGCGTGTTGCTTTCTGCGAACGGCATTATTGCAATAGAACATTCAGAGAAAGAGCAGTGGGGGGAATGGAGTGTCTTTTCGCTGGTAGATCAGAGGAAATATGGAAATACGATGATTTCCTTCTGGGAAATGAATGAGGACGGGTGAGTTTGTTATGGAGGAAAAGATTGCGGTGTATCCCGGTTCGTTCGATCCGATAACGAATGGCCATATCGACATAATCAACAGAGGGTTGCGATGCTTCGACAGACTCATCATCCTGGTGGGATACAATCCCGCCAAGTCGACATCATCTCTTTTTACCATTGAAGAGCGGGTTGACATGATCAGGGAATTGATCAGCGACAATCCAAGACTGGAAGTCGACTATAATTCGGGCCTCATTGTCGATTACGTGAAAGAGAGAGGGGCAAACATTATCCTCAGAGGGCTGCGGGCCTTGTCTGACTTCGAATATGAATTCCAGATGGCCCTCATCAACAGAAGACTGAACCGTAATGTTGAAACGGTTTTCCTCATGACCGGTTCGCGGTGGTTTTACTGTAACTCGAGCATCATCAAGGAAGCATCGAGCCTCGGAGGCACCGTGCGGGGGCTCGTTCCCGATTCTGTATTTCAGA
>JAFGWZ010000161.1 GCA_016936905.1 Deltaproteobacteria bacterium
ATTCGATGAGAATGATAATCCGGTGGCGCCGGGAGAAACGGGTGAACTGGTGATCAGGGGGCCGAACGTCATGATGGGATACCTGAACAAGCCCGAGGAAACGGCCCAGACGCTCCGAAACGGCTGGCTTCACACGGGAGACATCGTCTCGTTTGACGACGACGGATACTGTTACGTGAAAGACCGGAAAAAGGACATGATCGCCCGGGCGGCCTTCAAAATCTTCCCCAAGGAGATCGAGGATCTCCTGTACACACACCCCGCCGTCGCGGAAGCCCAGGTAGTCGGCGTTCCCGATCTGGTAAAAGGTGAAGAGGTGGTTGCCTGCATCGCCGTCAAAGCGGGGAATAATCCGACCGAAGATGACATGATCCGGTTCTGCCGGGACAATCTGGCATCGTACAAGGCGCCGAAGTACGTCCGTTTCTTTGAGAGCCTGCCGAAAACGGTGACGGGAAAGCTGGAAAAGCTCACATTGCGAGAGCTGTTGCTGAAGGAATTCGGATAAACCCGGCGCAGGCTTTCAGGGGGGGCTGCACGTATGCCTCGCTCCTCAGGCTTTCGGGAATCTTGCGTCCGGGCATTTTTGAACAGCCTCCGCAATCATTTTTCAACGGTACCCGGTTAACCGCACGGTCCATTGCCCGGATTCATGATTCCCGGTCCATGGGGCTTTTTGATACATCATCAGCTTGCTCCAGGCGCTGTCAAAACTCGACCTTCGGTCTCAGACAGTTGGCAGCGCTGGTCTTCCGCTTCGCTGTGATGTATAAGCAAAAAGCCCCCTGATGCCCGGTCACATGAATCCGGGCAACCATACAGTAACGATGTGATTGAAAAACTCCAGACTGGTGAATGCCCCTCAATCCTTACACGGCGTCCCGGCGACGGGATGCCGGGTTTCCTATCGTAAGAGAATCATTCCGATGATTGACAGGATGATCCAGCGGAAGAAATTGATGACCGGATCGAGAATCCCGAAAAAGAGCAGGCCGATTATTATGAAAAAGCCGTAAGGCTCAAGCCGCGACAGGGCAGACTGAAAACGATGGGATACAAACCCCATCATGATCTTGGAACCGTCGAGGGGCGGAATGGGAATCAGATTGAAGGCCGCCAGGATGATATTGATCTGGGCCATGTAGTACAGCATGGTCCAGGCAATTCCCCGGGACGGCAATGGAAGTGTCTGAAGCAAAAAAAGGGCGATAAAGGCCAGGAACATATTGACGATGATTCCCGCGGCGGAAACCAGTATCAGAGCCGTCCGGCTTGTGCCGATAGAGGCGAAATTGACGGGAACGGGCCGCGCCCAGCCGAACCCGACAAGAAACAGCATGAGAGTCCCCACCGGATCGAGATGTTTCAATGGATTGAGGCTGAGCCTGCCCATGAGCTTGGCGGTAGGGTCTCCCATCTTATCGGCGACCCACCCGTGGGCCACCTCATGGAGGATCACCGAATACAAAAGAGGCAGGGCAATTAAAACAAAGGCCAGCGGATTCTTTATCAGCAGATTAATAAGTCCCATCTATTCTCACCATTCATTATTGACGACTTCGTAAAGTCCGGTCTCTGCGTTACGCTGCATCCCCTCCCCGCTTTCGCGAGGACAAGCTCTGCGGTGTGCCGTAAGTACGCCTCATTCCTCGAGATTTATCTCGGCCTTTTCACAAAGCCGTCTGAATGTGGACTTTTGCGATTCCATTATTATTGGATTTTCTTTTTTGACAGGCCGCATGTCATGGCCGTCAGTTCATCTCCCGTTCTTTCAGGTCGTGCCGTTGAAAGCTTCATGATATTGTCTCAAGCAGCCGCCGTGCTATGACGATATTGTAGCCCTTTTCATCGGGATCATTGGCGATACGATTCATGCTGACTTCGTTCACAGCGCCTATCTTTTCCAGCGCTATCAAGGCATACTGCCGTACCTGGGGCTTCTCGTCGGCCAAAAGCCCTTCCAGCGACTCCACCGCTTCATAAATGGCGGGCCGGCAACCGGCCAGTTTTCCCAAAGCTGACGCCGCCAGCCTCCGTTCGTTTCCATTCGCGCTTTTCGTCGCCACGATCAGTTCGGAAATCATGGCCGGGTCGGGTGTACTTCGGCCTTTCCCGCCGGTACGACGGAGCCGTTTCTTCCCTGTGCCCTTACTTCCGCGGAACAGCGGGGCCGTTTCCTTCTCGACACTCGGCGCGGGAAGGGCATCAAAAAATCGCTTCACATCGTCGATCCCGTGGGTGACGGGAATTTCCGGCAGTGACGACAGAATCGTTTTCCCATAAGAACTTTTCACCACCCGCGAGTCCAGGATGGCAACCACACCGTAATCATTGCTCCCTCGGATAAGCCTCCCGAACCCCTGCCGCAGGCTCATTATCGCCGACGGCAGTGCAAGATCGTAAAACCACCGTTGCCCCAGCCGCCTGCACCGCTCCTGATACACCGGATCTCCCGGGGGATTGAAAGGGAGGCGGCAAATGACCACCAGGCTGAGATCATCGCCCTTGATGTCGATGCCCTGCCAAAAGGTGGCCGCCGCAAAGAGCACGGAGTGCGGGGTATCCCGAAACCACTGAACCAGTTTCGCCGGCGGCGCTTCTCCCTGAGACCTGAACGGAAACGGCAGGGAGACGTTTTCCGCCACATAGTTCAAATGACGGTACGATGTAAATAAGACGAGCGCTCTCCCCCGTGACGCTTCGATCAGGCCCTCGATAACACCGAGACTCTCCTGCTGAAACACATCATCCTTTCCCCTGTTCGGAGGGGGAAGATCTGCATCTACATACAGGAGCGATTTATTCCGGTAGTCGAAGGGAGATCCGATGACGCGCTCCTCGAAGTCTCCTATGCCGAGCCGCTGCTTGATAAAGGAAAAGGTGCCTCCCGATGTCAGCGTCGCCGATGTCATGATGACACTGCCGTATGCTTCGGTCAACTGTCTGAACGCCTCTTGTGATTCGACGAGGCAGCTTTTCAATTCCATCATGGCGCTGTTGGCGGACACATAGAAGACCCTGTCGGGATCATCCTGTGAGATAAAATCGTCCACATCGCTTTCGAACGACTGGAGATACCCCGCTGTCGTATCCATTCGCGCCTTCAGTTCATCATCGGTTGCCGTTTCCATGAGTTTTTCCAGGGTTGCCCGCGTGGTGCTCAGGGATAGTTTCTCCTTGAAATGGCGGAGCCGTTCCGTGATATGGACGGGAATGGGAGAAATCGCCTGTGGAGTCAGCGCTGTGGTTTTAAAGAACGATTCCACCTCGGGGACAAGGTTATCGACAACAATGTTGCATCCCCGAAGCCGGGAGAGAAGCCATGTGGTCCGTGAATAGCTCAGGCCGGACCCGAACACCGTCGAAATGATCTCCTCAATGTCGGACGCTTCATCGATGATCAGAGATTCGTGAAACGGAAGGATATTAAATTCCGATATGAGGTCATAGATGAGAAGGTGGTGGTTGACGACCAGGATGTCCGTTTTGCTGAGCTTACGGTAGTGACGGTAATAGAAGCAGGTGCCGAAGAAGGAGCACAATTTTCCGCTGCAGTCCCGTGAATCGCCGCATACATCGGCCCAGAAGGAGGGAACGAAGGAAAGCTCGCTTTTCTCGCCGGTAGAGGTTTTTGCGGCCCATGATCGAAACCGCGTATAGGATTTACCCGTACCGACATATTCCGCATATTTCTTCAGGCAGAGATAGTTATTCCTGCCTTTCAGCACTGCGAAGGAAAATTTTCCCGGAAACGATTCTTCCAGAAACACCAAGTCCTTCGTGATCAACTGATCCTGCAGGGCCAGTGAAGAAGTGGATACGATCGTCTTCTCACCGGTGAACAGTGCCGGGATGAGATAGGCAAAGGACTTACCGACACCGGTGCCTGCCTCAATGAGCAGCCTTTTCCCGTCGGTAAGGCAGCGGAATATTTCCCGTGCCATATCCCATTGCTCCGACCGATCTTCATAATCGGGAAACCGCCCCTTTACTGTGTTGAATGCCGACGACAGTATATCCAGTATATCTTCCTTTCGTTTTGTATCGGTGAGCGCGCCTTCCTCATCCGGATCGAGAAAGGGCACGGTCCGTCCTACCGCCCCTCATCCAACGTACCTCTGTCGGGATACAGAATCAGGTGATCACCGGGGTGAATCGGATCGGCGGCCTTTAAATTATTCCAGAGGAAAAGGGCTGGAAGGGGCACGCCGAACCGTTCTGCTATGAGAGAAAGATTATCCCCTTTTTTCACCACATATACATATTCATCTTTGTGGGCCATCCATTGGTCCAACAGATTTCTGTATCGGGAGTGAAATCGCTTCGACATCCCGGCGGGGATCGACAGGGTGTAGCTCCCCTTGTTCAGATAATAGCCCCTGACTTCAGGATTAAGGTCCTTGATGGCCTTGAAGTGCGTTTCCGCTGCTTCCGCAACGATCCTGATGGGAACCATGCCAGGACATTCCACGGTAACACGGTCACAGGTGATGGGAGGATACAGATCGTCGTCCGCCAGGTGGAATCCGTACTTTTCCCGATTGGTCATTATCAGTTTTGCCGCAATGATCCTCAGCACGTAACGCTGTGTCTCAAGGGGCATGTACAGGTGGTAGTAGTTGTCCGTCTTCTGTGCCAAGATTTCCGTCTGAAGCCCTTCCTTCCCCATGTTGAACGCCGCGGCGGCCAGTGTCCATGAACCGAAGGTCTGGTGATACTCTTTCAGGCAGCGCAGCGCAGCCCTTGTCGATGCGACAATGCTTCGCCGTTCATCGATATCTTCGTCGATTCTCAGTCCGTATTTCTCACCAGTTCCCTCGGTAAACTGCCAGAAACCGATGGCCCCCTTTGAAGATCCGACATGAGGACGGAGACCGCTTTCAATCAGGGTGATATACTTCAGATCGTCAGGCATGGTATTTTCTTTGAGCATCGCCTCGATGATCGCAAGATGGCGATTCGATCGTTTGATCCAGAGAATGACCTGCGGCCGATCCCACATTGCGAGAAGGATTTCCTTCTCCAGCCTCTCACGGACTTCCCGGTTTTCCAGGGGAACCACTTCCTCACAGAACTCAATGGGAGCTTCTATTCTGAGACTTTCCACGAGGGGTAACGATTCTGCAGACACCGCCGTCTCCCCGGCACTCGCCGTCAGGAAAACCGCCAGGCAGACAATAACCATACAACGACTAATCATACCTCTCATGACATTCAACGACCCGGCATACAATAATGGCCTTTTCATAGCGGCGGTACCGGGAATGCAAGATGTTCCTCCGATATCACTCGTGAAACTCACCGAGGGGTCTGGCCGGACAGTGGCGGAATGCCGCCCCTCCGGGTTCAGTCCATGACGTTTCTTACACGGCATAAAAGGTAAAATCACGGCCGAGCAGGCTCAGGCACGCATCCACGGCATCGGGGTCGTAGGTGACGCCTCGTTTGCCTGAAAGTTCATCTATTACTGCCTCCACACCACGGGAAGGCCGGTGGGGCCGGTCGGACATCATGGCTTCAACAGTATCGGCAACACGAATAATCCGTGCTTCCAATAGTATGTCATCGCCTTTCAGTCCCTCGGGGTATCCGCTTCCATCGAGCATCTCATGATGCTGCAAAACAATATCGGCAACGGGCCATGGAAACAGTATGGACTTCAGCATCTTGTACCCCTCTCGCGGATGAATCTTCACCATGGCGAACTCCCGGTCGGTCAGGCTTCCCGGCCTTTCGAGGAGGTCCCGTGCCATGGGAATTCTCAGGTTACCTATGTCATGTATCATTGCCGATACATAGAGGCATCGCTTTGTATCCTGCGACAGCCCCATTTCAGCAGCTATAGCGCTGGTCAGTTCCGTCACCCGCCGCTGATGAACAGCGGTAAGGGGATCCGCTCTTTCCATGACGGCTGCGATAAGCTGTACCATTTCCTGCGCATTGTTCTGCATTATATCATCCATCAGACCCTCTCCTGTTCTATACATCTGGCTTTTAAAAAAAGATGATCCGGCCCCGTGAACTTCTGCCATCTATTGTTTTTATCATTTCATGTATCCCTCAATTGTCAACTTTTTTCAATGGAAAGATGACGGTGTTGGAAAACAGCGGGCGTCTCCCCGCCACTGACGGGAGAATTTTCCCCATACAGAAAATGGAGAAGAACCGTTTCTTTTAACTTGCATAAAGAGAGTCACTGCTGTACTCAATAGACATTACTGCTGTTTTGCATAGAAAATCAGCAAAGGAACGCCGTTGAGAAGGAGAAATTCTATGATAAAGAATGCTCTCAAAATCGCGGTTGCATCGGTTGCAATCGCCCTTCTTCTAACTTTCGCCGGAACCGTCTGGGCCGATGAAATCACTGATTCTATAAACGAAGCCCTGAACCAGTACAACAACAATGACTATGCCGCCGCATCGGAATCACTCAGTTATGCCCTGCAGCTCCTCGGTCAGAAAAAAGGAATGCAGTTGCAGGACCTGCTGCCTCAGCCACTGCCGGGATGGACCGCCGATGAGGCGTCGTCAGAAACGGTCAGCGCGGTCGTCATGGGCGGAGGAATCAACGCTGAACGGCAATATCATAGGGACGACAGTTCCGTAACCATTTCTTACACCACCGACTCGCCCATGCTGCAGGGTGTAATGATGATGCTGAGCAATCCCATGTTCGCCGCCGCCAACGGGGGTAAACTGGAAAAAATCAAAGGCCGGAAAGCGATTGTGAAATACGATCCGGGAGACAAGAGCGGAAGTATCATGATCGTTGTGGAAACTCGCACGCTCATTCTCATCGAAGGGAACAGCGTCGCCCTGGACGATCTGAAAAGTTACGCGTCGGTAATCGATTATCAGAAAATCTCAGACCTTCCCTGATCGGCATCTGCCATTTTACCGCCCGCCGAGAATGAAGGACCGGTCAGTAAACATTATCAGTGTTGCGGGAGATACCGTACTGTGTGTATTACCTTATGATAGTTAGAATCGGTGCTTCACGTCTCCGTCCACGGTGCCCCTGACGGATTCCCTTTCTTCCGCAAAATCGAATCCGCTCCAGATCCCTATCGACTTCAGGATACTCTCCTGGGGATGAAACTGCCTGAAGATTTCATAGTAATAAGCGGCTTCCTTGCTGTTGATGACAGCCTGAGGATTTTCAGACCGTATCCGGTTATAGTCACCGTCACTTATTTCCATTTCAGCGAGTTTTTCTCCCAGGCTTTCGCAACCGGCGCCCTGGGTATATTGAACCTTATACCGCCATAGGATTTCTTCGGGCAGATAATCGGTGCCCTGAAAGGCCTTCCTGAGAATCCACTTCTCGATTTTTGCACCGTTATGATCGCGGATTTTCAACTCCGGCGGTATTTTCATGGCAAGATCAATCATGGCAACATCCAGAAAGGGAACCCTCAGTTCGAGGCTGAAGAGCATACCCATCCGGTCCGCCCGTTGAAGGTTGATGTTATGAAGACCGGCAAGCAGACGCCTTACTTCGCCGTTTACTTCATCGGTGGAAAAATTCTTCATGTAATGATAACCGGCGAATACTTCGTCGGCCCCCTCACCGGTGAGGACAACGGTCACGTGTTCCGCTGCCAGTTTGCAGGTAAAATAGCAGGGAACTGCGCATCGCACGAGGGACGGATCATAACTTTCCAGTTTCTTAATCACAACGGGCAATGCGTCGTAGTAATCTTCTTCGGTAAAAATCATCTCATGATGGGTGGAATTAATATGACCGGCGGCGATTCGCGCTGCCTTCAAGTCGTCGCTTTCATTCCCTCCCCCATCCTTCATGCCCACGGCAAAGGTATGAAGATGAGGAATTTCCTCCGCGGCGATGGCGGCGATTATACTGCTGTCGAGGCCGCCGCTGCAGAATGAACCGACGGGAACCGTCGAATCGGCAAGCAACCGTTTTTTAACCGAATCGATAAACGTTTCACGAATCATACGGCATGCTTCGCCACAGTCGGTAATCAGAGAATCCCCGATCCCGGGAACACGGTAGTATTCGACGAATCCCTCTTCCGGCGTGTAATAATGCCCCGCCGGAAACTCATGCACGTCGTCGACACCGGCAAGGCTCATGGCTCCCAGTTCGGAAGTAAAATACAGATTATCATTGTGATATCCGTAATAAAGAGGCTTGATGCCGATGGGGTCGCGGGCCAGCATGAAATTTTCCTCATCAAAAAGGGCAAAGGAAAACATGCCGTCAAGATCGGCGACACACTCGGGGCCCTTCTCCTGAAAAAGATGGAGGATAACTTCCGTATCCGAATCGGTCCGAAAAGGATATTTCTCAGACAGTGACGCTCTCAGTTTTCTAAAGTTATAAATCTCTCCGTTACAGATGATCCCTTTCCTGCCGTCCCGTGTCAAAATGGGTTGATGTCCGCCGGAGACATCGATTATCGATAATCGGGTGTGGCCGAGTACCGAGGTCCCGTGGCTGTGCACTCCCCTGTCATTCGGTCCCCGATGCCCGAGAGCATCCAACATTTTTAAAATCGTCGCTTCATCCCTGACGCCGAAACATCCTGCTAAACCACACATGAATCACTCCTTTGCTTCGCTCGATCGTATCGTACACGATACACCTTTTTTTAACATTAATCAGAAACATGTTAAGCAACAAACATACCATATTGAATATTTGTACTGATATTACAATATGTTCGACTCTTTGTACGTATATCTCATCAGGCGTCCGCACGATAATCATACATTCTTGTAGAATGAAGTGGATCAACGGACACATATGTAGAAAAACGGACAGGCAAAGGTCTAACCAAAAGACACTTTCACCGTTCACCGGGTGATATCGAGCGATCAGTGACTATACAGACCTCACGCCCGGATAACGTCCTTCTGTCTTTGATCATTCAGAGGAAGAGGACTTACGGAGGAGGGGCGCAACAGCACGCAAAATCCTGCCGTTGACGAGAACGATGCGCGCAGAATTGAGGGATGGAGATGCGAATCTATGAGTCGAGGGCGATTTGCCGGCGAGGAATCGGCGGGAGGTCATCATCCACACTGAACCGTTTCCAGAAGCTTTTGCCATATAACATCTTTGCCGATACCGGTTTTAGCTGAAAAAAGGACCATATCGGCACCGCTTTCGTCTCCGAGAAACGCCCGGATCTTACGCACACGGACAATCGCCTGATTTTTTGAAAGTTTGTCCGCCTTTGTCAATATGAAGAGGAAAGGACGGTCGTAATGAGCGAGCCACCGGACCAGAGAGAGGTCGTCTCCTGACGGCTCCCGCCGTACATCGAAGATCACGACAACGAGCCTCAGGTTTTTTCGTTCCCTCAGATAGGTTTCGATCATGGGTCCCCAGTTCTTCTTGACAGACTGAGATACCTTTGCAAACCCGTAACCGGGAAGATCGACAAACGACAACCGGTTGTTGACCAGGAAAAAATTGATCAGTCTGGTTTTTCCGGGAGTTCCGCTCGTTTTCGCAAGGCTCTTTCGGTTTACCAGCGTATTGATCAATGACGACTTGCCCACATTCGACCGACCCGCAAAGGCTACTTCAGGAAGATCATGATCAGGGTAATGCGTGGGATGGGTCGCACTTTTGAGAAAAGTAACTGTTGCAATCTTCATGGGGGTTCACTGTGTCGGATCGAATTTCGAGTGATTCGTCACGAGTCTTTGGTGATGGGAAAATCGACGGTGACGAATCCATCACTATTACACTGCCTTTTACCTGAATATGAATGGGATGTCAAAAGATCAGAGGCTGAAGCCCGGGCAGGGGGATTACGGGGCAACCGCTCGGCTCTTTGAGCGGATTCATGTGGCCGGAAATCACAAAGAAGGCTAAGGGCAAAAGGCTCATGGCCCAAGGCAAAAATGGAGTTTATCGTCTGGACTGTTGCCTGAATGTATTTGTTTTTCCCCATAGCCCTGCACCCTTCGCCTTGCGCCTCTATAACATGGACCGGGCATCGAGGAGAAGGCAAATGGTTCAAGGCGAAGGGCGGGGACCGGGAGGAAACGGCCTGCGGGGCTCCCGTCCACACCCGGCCGCTCATCAGTCACTGTAATGGTAACCCACGGGTTTCCCGGCATTTACCCTATTTCCTATTGACTTGGATCGTCAAACTTGTTACATCTCACCTGTTATAATTATATTCTACAGGAGGCACATCCAATGAAAGACGACAAGTTTGTCCTGTGGTTCGATGAAATTGAATTAGAAGATATTCCGCAGGTGGGCGGTAAGAATGCATCGCTGGGAGAGATGAGGAGGGAGCTTACCCCAAAAGGTGTTGAAATTCCCGACGGATTCGCGGTTACAGCCTATGCCTACCGGTATCTCCTGGAATCTGCGGGCATTAAAGATAAAATCGAAAAGGTTCTCTCGGATCTCGACACTCACGATATGGCGAACCTCTCGGAACGGGGAGAAAAGGTCAGGTCTCTCGTTTATAACGCGAAGCTTCCCGATGACCTGAGAGACGCCATTGAGGAATCGTACAGGAAACTCTGCGACGAATACGGAAAGGACACCGATGTGGCGGTGCGGAGCTCCGCGACGGCGGAAGACCTGCCCGACGCAAGCTTTGCCGGGCAGCAGGAAACATATCTCAATATAACCGGTGCAGAAGGGGTGATCGACGCGTGCAAGAAGTGCTTTGCATCCCTGTTTACCAACCGGGCCATTTCTTACAGGGAAGACAAGGGCTTTGATCATATGGGGGTATACCTTTCAATCGGAG
This sequence comes from Deltaproteobacteria bacterium, assembly GCA_016936905.1. Taxonomy (GTDB): domain Bacteria; phylum Desulfobacterota; class Syntrophia; order Syntrophales; family UBA6807; genus DSDU01. The sequence continues at coordinate 10,749 of JAFGWZ010000161.1, forward strand.
TTCAGAAAATGGTCAGGTCAGACCTCGCGTCGTCAGGGGTCATTTTCTCCATCGATACTGAATCGGGATTCAAGAACGCCATTCTTATCACTGGTTCGTACGGCCTGGGGGAAATGGTTGTCCAGGGAACGGTAAACCCCGACGAGTTCTCCGTCTTCAAGCCGACCCTCGACGGACACCGCCCCATCCTTCAGAAGAAACTCGGCTCGAAAGAAAAAAAGATGGTCTATGCGGCACGGGGCAAAGAAACGACGAAAATCGTCCCCGTCCCGAAAGTGGACAGAAACCGTTTCTGCGTGACGGAAGATGAAATCCTGAAGCTTGCCAAATGGACAAAGATCATTGAAGACCACTATTCCCAGAAAGCGGGGTTCTTCAAGCCCATGGATATCGAATGGGGAAAAGACGGCAAAACGGGAGAACTGTTCATCCTTCAGGCCCGTCCGGAAACGGTACAGTCCCAGAAAGATGCCAGTTACCTCGAAACATACCAGCTTCTCGAAACAAAAACGCCGCTTGTAACGGGAACGGCGGTGGGCTCGAAAATAGGGGCCGGCAAGGTAAGGATTATCGAAACGGTAGAAAACATAAAAGATTTCAAGGCAGGCGAAGTCCTGGTGACGGACATGACCGACCCCGACTGGGAGCCGATCATGAAAATCGCCGCTGCCATCGTCACGAACAGGGGGGGAAGAACCTGTCACGCTGCCATCGTCAGCCGGGAACTCGGGGTCCCCTGCATCGTCGGCACCAGCAACGGAACGGCCAAGCTGAAGGGCGTAACAGAGGCCACCGTGTCATGCGCCAGCGGAGAAATGGGGGAAGTGTACGAGGGAATCCTGAAATATGATGTCCTCAAGGTAAACCTCGAAAACCTCGAACGGCCGAAAACCAAGATCATGATGAACGTGGGAAATCCCGATAACGCCTTTGCCTTGGCTTCGATCCCGAACGACGGAATCGGCCTTGCCAGGCTCGAGTTCATCATCAACAACTTCATCCGGATCCATCCCATGGCCCTGATCCACTTCGACCGGGTCACCGACGCGAAGGTACGGAGAACGATAGAGAAACTGACCCAGGGCTACGCCAACAAACAGGACTTTTTCATCGACAAGCTTGCCCAGGGTGTGGCGAAAATCGCCGCGGCCTTCTATCCGAATGACGTCATCGTCAGGATGAGCGATTTCAAGAGCAACGAGTACGCCAACCTCATCGGTGGAAAGTATTTCGAAGAAGACGAAGAAAATCCCATGATCGGGTTCAGGGGAGCTTCCCGATACTACGACGAACGCTATCGTGAGGCGTACGTGCTCGAATGCAAGGCCATGATAAAGGCCCGGGATGAAATGGGACTCACCAACATCAAACCGATGATCCCCTTCTGCCGGACCCCGAAGGAAGGCGAGCGGGTCGTCAAGATCATGGCTGAA
>JAFGWZ010000162.1 GCA_016936905.1 Deltaproteobacteria bacterium
CGTTCACCCCCCTGGATCGGTTCAGAACCAGCGATGATCCGGGCGAGGGTCGACTTTCCCGCGCCGTTGACGCCGAGGAGGGCGATACGGTCTCCCCTGTCGATCCGAAGGGTGATATCGTTGAAAATGGTGTGATTACCGTAGCATTTCGTCACGCCTTCCATGTCCATTATGACCCGGCCGGGACGGGGCGCTTCGGGAAAGTCGAAAGACACGACCTTTTCCGTACCCTCCATTTCGATCCGTTCCATCTTCTCAAGCATCTTGAGGCGGCTCTGAGCCTGTCGGGCCCTCCGCTTGTCATATCGAAACCGAGAGACGAACTGTTCCGTTTTCTCGATCAACTGCTGCTGCTGTTCATAGGCTGCCTGCATCTGTGCATCCCGCACAGCCTTCTGCTTCAGGTAGGACGTGAAATTTCCCGTAAAAGGAGTGGCTTTTCCCATGGATATTTCGATGACCCGGTGGATGATGTTGTTGAGAAACCGGCTGTCATGCGAAACGAGGATTATTGAACCCTTGTATTCCTGAAGATAGTTTTCAAGCCACTGGAGGGATTCAATATCGAGATGATTCGTCGGCTCGTCGAGGAGAAGGACGGTCGGTTCCTTAAGAAGCAGTTTTGCTATTTCTATCCTCATCTGCCATCCTCCGCTGAACTCTTCGGTCATGCGCTGCATGTCCCGTTCCGAAAAACCGAGTCCGGAGAGGATCTGTTTGATCCGCGCTTCGATGGTGTACCCGTCGCGGTGTTCGATCGCGTGCTGGATGTTTCCCAGTTCTTCCAGCAGGTCTATTACCTCGGCGGAGGGGGCCTCGCCGCCGGTGCGGTCCTGAATTTCCCGGGCTATATCGTTCATGCGTTCCTGGAGGTAGGAGACATCATGAAACACCGTGGATACTTCATCGTACAGGGTTTTACCCCGGTGATATACACCGTCCTGGGGGAGGTATCCCGCCGTGGTGAAACGGGACTGGGCGATACTCCCCGAATCTGTATCGATGGCCCCGGTGATAATTTTCATAAGGGTCGATTTCCCCGCGCCGTTCGATCCGACAAAGGCAATCCGGTCTTCCCTGCCGATGTGGAAAGATACACCCCGCAAGATGATGGCCTCTCCGAACTGTTTTGATATGTTAGTCAGTGAAATCATAGAGGATGCGGTTACAATGCCTATGAGCCCATGTTGAGGCCGTATTGGAGAATGATATAGATGAGATAGACCGACAGAAGCCAGATTCCCTGCCACCGCTTGAAATGTCCGTCCCGGTTGATGTGTATGAACCAGCGGAACGAATAGAGGATGATCAGCATGGCGGGAAAATGGAACGTAAAGAAATTGGCGGTAATCGCCAGCGGCCTTGCCGCCGCCGCCGCTCCGACGACGAAAAGGCAATTCAGGACGTCGGCGCCGACAATGTTTCCCACGACAATATCGGAACATTGCTTTCGGACTGCCGTCACAGCCGTCATCAGTTCGGGAAGAGATGTCCCGAAGGCTACCATGGTGGCCGCGATGATATCGTTGGGAACACCGAGCCGTGCGGCGATTGCAGCCGCGCAGGGGACAAGGACCCTCGCGCTGAGGACAACCATAGTCAGTCCGCCGATGACCATGAGCCAGCATAGCGACAAGGGAATGGATGCCGTTTCATCTCCGGACCCCTTTTCCGTTACCGTATAGTCACCGCTACGGGCCCACGTATAGGCGGCGTAGAGGTAGATCGCCAAGAGGACAAGAAAGGCGAATCCTATCCATCGGGAGAGCGTCGGCCCTTCGGGCGATACAAACCAGAGGATGACGGAAATAACAACGAGCAGCGTGGCGGCTCCCACCTGGACCCAGCCGGTCCGGTTGAGGATAAAACGGTTGATCGGGACAGCACAGAGGATGCAGGTTACCCCGAAGATCAGCCCTGTATCGACGATAATAGAGCCCACGCCGTTTCCCAGGGCCAGGCCGGGATTCCCCATCCAGGCGGCCATAACCGAGACAACCGCTTCGGGCGTGGTCGTTCCCAGCGATATGATGGTCGCGCCGATGACGATCCGCGACAGTCCTGTGCGGGCGGCAAGGTGGACCACGCCGTCGACCATCCAGTCCGCCCCTATGACCAGGACGCCAAGGCAGAGAACGATGGCAAGCATAAGCATAATGGTGGAAAATCCCGCCACCGCTGACTGCAGCGCTGTTTCATGAACGAGCAATCGAATCAGTTCCATGTGCCATTCCTAATCTTTGAATAGTTCATATTTCATGTCTGTAAATAACGAAACATGAACAACTTCCCTGTTTGCTCCCCTTTACACTGTGCCGGTGTGAAAATCAAGGGGGTTGGTAAGTCCTGTTCCCTCCCAGTATCGAGGGAACAATATTCTGACGAGTTTTCCCGGCAGAGGGGCCTCATGGGTGAAACCGCTTTTGTTCAGAATGCGCTCAAACGATCTCATGGCGGGGCTGTCTGAGATGCACGGTTTAGCCGTTTTCGATGCGACGAATTCCACCGCGGTCCGCAGGGCGAGCGGGTGAGAGAGCACAAACACCTCCGTTCCCGCCGGAGACAGGACGTTCGGTTTGATAACCGCGCGGGAACAAGGGACGGGCATTGTCCCGCCGTATCGGTTGAGAAGGCCGAACATGAGCGGTCGGAGGATGCTGCTGCAGTCGTACGATGCCCGTCTTATGCTCACGGTAGGCATATGGTGATGTTACAGACCCTTCCCGGCGATATAATGTGCCAGATCGGCCACACGGCATGAATAGCCCCATTCGTTGTCGTACCACGCGACGACCTTTGCCATATCTCCGTTCAACACCTGGGTGAATTCGAGATCGACAATTGACGAGTGGGCGTTGCCCTTATAGTCCGATGACACCAGCTGCTTCCATTCACAGGCCATGATTCCCTTCAGCGTGCGCTTTGACGCTGCGATCAGCGTTTTCCGCAGGTCGTCGGTGGTTGTCTTCTTTTTGATCTGAGCGGTAAAATCGACGACCGACACGGTGGGAGTGGGAACCCGCAGTGAATATCCGTCGAATCGCCCCTTCATTTCGGGGATAACATGGGCAAGCGCCCGCGCTGCTCCCGTCGATGTGGGAATGATGTTCTGTCCCGCCGCCCGGGCACGCCTCAGGTCTCGGTGGGGCAGATCGAGAATGCGCTGATCGTTGGTGTAGGAATGGATGGTCGTCATCATTCCCTTGATGATGCCGAACGCCTTGTGAACGGCGAGGATAGGGGGAGCCAGGCAGTTTGTCGTACACGACGCGTTGGAGATAATGTGGTGTTTGTCCGGCCGGTAATCCCGGTGGTTGACCCCCATGACCGTTGTCAGGTCCACCTCTTCGCCGGGTGCCGATATGATCACCTTTTTGGCGCCCGCCTTCAGGTGTGCCGATGCTTTCTCTCTCGATCGAAACAATCCGGTGCTTTCAATGACGATATCCACACCCTCGTCATCCCAGGGAATTGACGCGGGATCGCGATAGGCGAAGTTTTTGATCAATTGACCGTCGATGAGAAAGCCGCCTTTTTTGACGGCGACCTTCGCTCCGAAAATGCCGTAGTTGGTATCGTACTGCATCAGGTGCGCGTTGGTTTCCGCGTCAAAAAGATCGTTAATTGCCGCCACCGCCAACGTATCGGGATAACGCTCCAGAACGGATTTCAAGACCTGTCGACCGATTCTTCCAAAACCATTTATGCCGAGACGAATCATGGGACCCTCCTTATAGATCGTCAATGCGGTACTTGTGCTCCGCCATTAAATCATAACGAACCTTCAGCCGCTCATGGTGCCGGGCATTGTCGATAGCGATGGCGCTCAGGCTGGAGACCGCCTCGAGAAATTTGATATCCCGGTCGGTAAATTCGCGGACATCCGCCGTGTAGACCCGCAGGACGCCGATGACAATCTTTTTGACGGTCAACGGCAGCACCAGTACCGACGCAATGCCTTCCGCCTTTGCCTTCTGCTGGTATTGAAAATCATCGTCGGTCTGGACATTCTTCAGCCAAATGGTTTTCCCCTTCAGGACTTTCTGGTCGACCTTGCTTTCCTCGACGACAATCGGGCCCTTGTGGATGTAATCCTCAGAGAGGCCGTAACTGGCCCCCAGTTCGAGGGTCGTTCCACGCGACCCGAGCAATCTGAGACTGCATGCCTTCACGTTCATTGCCCCGGTGACACACCGGGCTATTTCTTCGAGGACTCGTGTCGGGTCGAGGGACGCATTGATGACCCTCGCCACGTCATAGAGAGCGGAAAAGTAGTCTATCCCGCCGGCCGTAGGTTCCTTTGTTTTCCGTGCCATGGAGACACCTCCCTTTTTGTTTGCCCCTGCATTACATTGACAATTACATTATCCCCTGAATGGTTTCCTGAGGTTCCGTACCTCGTAGTATGACGACAATAACGATGAAAATACTACCACAGAGTACACAGAGAGCACAGAGAAAAAACGTTTTCATTAAACGTGTTTCATCCCTGGATGGACGATTCAGGAACAGTGAGGCTATTCCCACCGCAGCCACAAGGATGACCAGCGGTGGATTTCCCTCCCGAGGCTGCCCCCAAACGCCCATCTGCGGCGTTACCCCTGTGTCCCTCGTCGCTGCGACGTACGATAAGTACGCCTCACTCCTCAGGATTTCGGGAGCCGTGCATCCGGACATTTTTGAACGGCCTCATGCAATGACTTTTTCAACGGTCCGTTCCGTTTTGACCGCATCTTTAATGAACATTCCCCGGTCCGTCATGGTATAGGCGTTCCGTTAGGCGGCCATGTTGATCGTATGGAGCAGCACTATTTTTTTGCTCATTGTGCCAACGGCATCAATAAAGTATCTGTGAGATCCTCGCTAAAATGATATAAAATGGCGTTTCAGTCGAGACGGCCGGAAAGGCGGTGGCGCGCTGCCTGGCGGACATCACGGCATGTTACAAAGATTTGCAATGAATCGACGGAACATGTTACAGGAAAAAGACACGTAAGGGAGGATGGACATGAAAATCTGCAGCGTTGAAGAGATGAGGGAGATGGATCGACGTGCCGTTGAACAGTACGGCATTATTGAAGCTCTGCTCATGGAAAATGCCGCACTGGCAACCTGTTCCGTCATTGCGCGGGAAATCGGCATTGCAGGAAAGCGTTTCTCCGTGCTCTGCGGCATGGGAAACAACGGTGGTGACGGGTTTGCCGTTGCCCGGAAGCTTCACTCGAGCGGAGGCAAAGTATCGGTTCATCTTCTCGGTGACCCGGGGCGGTTGACCGGGGCGGCGATGCTGAACTACGAGATAATTTCGAAAATGCCATTCACAGTGCAACCGCTCGTCGCGGTCCAATCGGTCCGGATGAAACTGCTTCACTCCGATGCCATCGTTGATGCCATTTTCGGGACTGGCCTTGCCCGAAATGTGGAAGGGCTGTATCGGGATGTTATTGAGAGCATTAATACCGCCGGAAAGGATGTTGTCAGTGTGGACATCCCGTCTGGGGTCAACGGAAATACGGGATCAATTATGGAAACGGCCGTCAATGCCGATTTCACCGTTACGTTCGGCCTCCCGAAACGGGGTATGATTCTCTATCCCGGATGTGAGCGGTGCGGGTCTCTCTATGTGTCCCACATTTCATTTCCTCCTGCGCTGTATGATTCGGATGAAGTCGCGGTTGCGTTCAACGATCCCCCGGCGTTGCCTCCGAGGGCGAGAACGGGCCATAAGAAGGATTTCGGAGAGGTTCTTTTTATCGCCGGCGCCGCCAATTACTTCGGCGCACCCTGTTTTTCCGCCATGTCGTTTCTCAAGGCGGGAGGCGGATATTCCCGTCTTGCATCCCCTGCGTCCATTACTCCTTTTATCGCCGTCAGGGGGGGTGAAATTGTTTTCATGCCTCAGAAGGAAACACAGGCCGGCAGCATCGCCCGGGCCAACAGGAA
>JAFGWZ010000163.1 GCA_016936905.1 Deltaproteobacteria bacterium
CACTGCGGACAACGGGAGTTCCCGTTTCGATATCGAATGGACCGAGGCCATGGAACCGTGACGGCTCTTCCTCTGCGAAGGGGTACCCTTTCCCCTTTTTCGTTACGACGTGGACGAGAACCGGCTTGTTCAGTTCTTTTATGTTCTCAAAATTCTTTATTAAATGATCCAGGCGGTGACCGTCCAGCGGGCCGACGTACTCAAAGCCCATCTCTTCGAAGATCACCCCCGGGACGATGAGCCCCTTGAGGCACTCTTCCGCCTGCCGGGTAAACCTGATCATCTGCTCTCCGATGCCCGGTATGGTTTTCATCATGTTCTGCACGGTGCCCTTCAATTTTGTAACGTGCTGGCCGGTCATGATCCGGTTCAGATACGACGACATGGCTCCCACATTGGGCGAGATGGACATCTCGTTATCGTTTAACACGATAATCATGTCTTCCTTCCGGTCTCCCGACCAGTTCAGCCCCTCATAGGCCATGCCGGCGGTCATCGAACCGTCGCCGATGACGGCAATGACCTTGAAGCGGCCTTCTTTGAGGGAACGTGCCGTGGCGATGCCGGCGGCGGCGGAAATGGATGTGCTGCTGTGCCCCACGTCGAAGACATCGTAGACACTCTCTTCCCGTTTGGGAAATCCGCTGATCCCCCCCTTTTTCCGCAGCGTGTGGAACTGCTCACGCCGGCCGGTCACAATCTTGTGGGCGTACGCCTGATGTCCCACGTCCCAGACGAGTTTGTCGTGAGGCGTATCGAACACGTAGTGAAGGGCCAGCGTCAACTCCACCGCGCCGAGGGACGGCGCGATGTGGCCGCCGTTTTTCGATGTGGTCTCAATGATCAGGTCTCTGATTTCCCTTGCGAGGTCGTTTAATTCCTCGATGGTGAGCTTACGTAAGTCTTCAGGGATAGTAACTGTTTCCAGTATTTTTCTCATCTTAGTTCTCCATGGCGTTAGTGGTGTGACGGGAAATTATGATTTCCGATCCACGATAAAGTTTGCGATTGCCCTCAACGGCCACGCCCGTTCATCAAACCGCTCGAGGTCCGCCAGTGCCCCCTGCACTAACTCACCGGCTTTCCGGCGGGAACGCTCAATGCCGAAAAGGGCCGGATAGGTCATTTTATTCTTCTCCTGGTCGCTTCCGATATCCTTCCCGAGGACTTCCCGGGTGCTTTCAATGTCGAGGATATCGTCGGCAATCTGAAACGCCAGGCCTATTTTTTTCCCGTACTCAGTGAGGGCGGCAAGCTCGTCGTCTCTCCCTTCCGACAGAAGCGAGCCGGCGCGGAGAGAAACGCTTATCAGCGCCTCTGTCTTATGAACGTGGATGTAATGGAGGGTTTCCTCATCAACGGCCGCCCCTTCGGACTGGAGGTCGGCAACCTGCCCGCCGATCATGCCGAAACAGCCTGCCGCCCGGGACACTTCGGCGATGACCTGCAGCAATCGTTCACCGTTCACGCCTGTCATGAGATCTCTCCGCGACATGAGGGAAAACGCCTCCGTGAGAAGGGCGTCACCGGCAAGGATGGCAATCCCGTCGCCGAACACCTTATGGTTTGTCGGCCGCCCCCGCCGATAATCATCATCGTCCATGGCGGGCAGATCGTCATGGATCAGAGAATACGTATGAATCATCTCCAGGGCGCATGCCACCGGAAGGACCGTTTCTTCCCTTCCTCTCACAGCCTCCGCCGCGGCGACGCACAAAATGGGGCGCAACCGCTTACCACCTGCAAACACACTGTAACGCATCGACTCAAAGATTACCGGGGGATAGGTTTCCGCTGCGGGAAGGTAACTGTCGAGGGCCCGATCGATGACCGCTTTTTGTTCTTTCAGGTACTGATCCAGGGAACGGACGGCATCGTCATGAGTCATGGTCACCTTCTCCCGTAAACTGCCCGACGGTAACCCCGTCGTTTTCCTTCATCAGCACTTCTACCCGCCGTTCGATATCATCGAGCTTCTTCGAACAGAAACGGGACAGCCTTATCCCCTCTTCGAACGCCCCAAGCGACTCTTCCAGGCTCATTTCACCCTCTTCCATCTTCTTGACAATCGCTTCAAGACGCTCCAGAGCCTCTTCAAACTTCAGTTCTTCCATTCACCTTCTCCCGGATATGTGTGAGTAATTTTCGCCGTCAAGGCACCGGACGACACGGTAACACGGATCGTATCGCCCACCCCGACGGTGTTTATGTTTCGAATGATCATGCCTCCAGGCAGTTGTCTCACGATACCGTATCCTCGCCGCAGCACGGCCAGCGGGCTGAGCATATCGAGCAGCGCCATATTTTTCTGCATGCGTTTTCCCGCACCATCACACAGTCCTCTCATCGACGCCGTCATCTGTTTCACCAGGGCGTCACGTCTCAGCAATTTATTGGCAATGCCGGTTGCAGGGTTCAGTATCCTCAGCAATGAAAAGACATGGGACAGGTTTGTCCGCCGGGCATTGACGCCGCCGAGCATCCCGTCGGCGAGGCTGTCCGACAGATCATCGACGGTAATGCGAAGATCGTCGATTACCCGCCGCGGATCGGGCATCCGCTCACCAAGATGGATAATCTTCTCCCTCAAGCGATCCCTCCTGATCCGGTGGCCGCGTATCAGCCGCTCCCGAAGCCCACCGATGGCATCCGACAGGGCCGTTTTCGACGGAACGACCAGTTCAGCCGCCGCCGACGGCGTGGGGGCCCTGAGATCGGCGACGAAATCTGCAATGGTGAAGTCTATCTCGTGCCCCACGGCGGAAACGACAGGAATCACCGAAGCGGCAATGGCTCGGGCCACCCGCTCGTCATTAAAGGGGAAGAGGTCCTCAAGCGAGCCGCCCCCCCTGGTGACGATGATGACATCCACGTCGCTCATACTGTTCAGCAATGACAGGGCTTCACAGATCTCCGGAGGCGCCTCGACACCCTGGACCCTCACGGGGGCGATAAGGATGCTCACAGAGGCGAATCTTCGCTTCGTAATGTTCAATATATCGCGGATAGCCGCTCCCGTGGGCGATGTAACCACTCCGATTCGACGGGGGAGCACGGGCAGTTTCTTTTTTCGCAGCGGATCGAACAGCCCCTCATCGCTCAGCTTTTTTTTGAGCTGCTCGAAGGCCATCTGAAGAGCGCCGATTCCCCGGGGTTCCGCCGCATCGAGGACCAGTTGATACTCGCCCCGCTGCTGATAAACGGTGAGCCGGCCCCGGCAGACGATATTCATGCCGTCTTCAAGCTTGAAGCCGATATTTTTCAATGACTGACGAAAAAACACCGCCCTGATCTGGCTGGTTTCATCCTTGAGGGTAAAATAGGCATGGCCGGAGCCGGGCTGCCGACAATTTGAGATCTCACCGGTAACCCAGAGAAAACCGAAGCTCCCCTCAAGGAGCGACCGGATGTGCTGTGTCAGTTCCGTAACAGTCAGTATGGTATCCATTTGTAAAAAGTAACTAAAATCATTATGATGAAATTCTATTCCCTGATTTAACAGACGGGCAGGGCTGATGCAACCTTTATTTACACCCCTGTCCGGGCCCGCATGGGCATCCCGTCGACGGTCGCAGGGATACCGATGCCACCTTTATAAGTCGAACAGAAAAACCTCAATGGGGATTGACCGGCCCGCCGTTTTCTGGTTAATTAGTTCCTGGTGCTTGACCACAAGGAGGGAACGACATGACGAAAACCATTATCACGACCGACCGGGCTCCACAGCCGGTGGGTCCCTATTCTCAGGCGGTCCGGGCCGACGGGTGGCTCTATGTATCGGGACAGATTCCCATCGATCCCGCGACGGGAATTCTTGTCGATGAATCGTTTGAAAAGCAGGTCCGTACCGTCCTCGACACGATAACCGCCATTCTCGAAGCTGCCGGCTCGGGCCTCGGCCAGGTCGTTAAAGTAACGATTTTCCTCACCGACATGGAACGGTTTGCCGAACTGAATGCCATCTATACGGAATATTTCAGCGAATCCCGTCCTGCCCGGGCGTGCGTGGAGGTCAGCCGGCTTCCCAGGGATGCGACGGTTGAGATTGAGGCGATCGCCCTCTGCTCTTAAAGAAACGTTCGATGTCTTATCCGGGAAGCCGGCGGGCGGCTGTGCGTCTGCCGCGCCGCTGCAGGTAAAGGGGATATTCCTTGACTTTACCGCCTATCATTATATGATGGGCCGTGAATTGACAAGCAGGAACATTAACTGTATCTGCGGAAGGAACACCCCATGATCACAGATTTTCTCGTCGGCCTGAGTACCGTCGCGGCAATCATTATTTTCATCCCCCTCCTCTGGTTCGCCTTTCACCTGAGCCTTATGGTGGCAATTCCGCTGGGAATCGCCGTGGGGATATTTTTCGGCCTTGTCGTCGTCGGGAAACTTATTCGCTACACGTATAGTTCCGCCAGGAAAGAAGAAGATCACCCGGGTCACGAGTGATCGCACCGACGCACGCATTCGCCGTCAGCAAACCGCCGGGGCTGAAGGCACCGGCGTGATAACGTTTGGAATGTCGTCCCCACCGTCGGCACTGTCGTCGCAGCTCCGGTTCTTTCAACGGCAATCGCCCGATTTTGGACCATGTGTTCCGTGTGGGCGGTAACGGAAATATTCTGAAACAACGATGAACAACACCTTTCTCCACATACCGACACCGCTTATCGACTCAATGCCACTCAGGGTCCTGACAGGGAAAACGGTCTTGTTGAAAATGGAGTGCTTTCAGCCCGCGGGATCGTTTAAAATAAGGGGAATCGGTTATCTGTGCCGGGATGCCGTGACGTCCGGCATCACTCATCTCGTCTCGTCATCCGGCGGCAACGCCGGGTATGCCGTCGCCTTCGCGGGGAGACGGCTGGGGGTTTCCGTAACGGTCTTCGTTCCCGAGACGACACCGGAATCGGTGCGAAAACGGATTGAGTCGG